>QQUO01000007.1 GCA_008501575.1 Pseudomonadota bacterium | reverse complement strand
AATCCCGGGCACTGTGGACAATTTTGGCACCGATGTAATCTTATAATATTCCCATGCCTGTCCCAATTAATATTCCCATGCCTGTCCCAATTATTCATTTCCATAATATTGACTTGGTTATTGGTATCAATTGACAAATTTGTAATTGCTATGCCATGTAATTAATTAATAAAAAAACTGTATTTGCCTGATTTTTAATGCAATATTTCGATATTTTGATAACTCCATCACATATTTATTATTTTTTTTACCAATAATAATTAGCAGCTTTAATGAAAATCATGTGCATTAAAGCGACCACAATCAATCATTATAAATATAAAAGGTGGTTAAGCCGGATTGATATATCAATCTGAATTTCTAATAGAGAGGAGAGACTTCTAATATGAAAAAATTAGATTATGGTGTGCGTTCGCCAAAAATTAAATTAAGAAACGCAATTTCAAGATCTTTAGCCACAATCACTCTGGCAGCAACTTGTCAGATTGGTATGGCTCAAATCAGTGACCATTCCTATTCATCTGTGCCTCAAATACAAGGTATGAACTTAAGCACGAAAATACCTAATCAATACATTGTTGTATTAAAAGACAGTACAGTGAACGAATCAGCGGTGCAACAGGTTACTGCCAACTTCACATTGGCTGAAGCTCGTGCCGCAGTGGTACAAGATATTGGTGTGGCGTTGGCCACGCAGGCCCGTGGCGCTTTGACACAAACCTACTCATCAGCCATCAATGGTTTTGTGGTTCAATCCCAATCCCTTAAACATGTTGAATCCTTATTAAGGGATCCACGGGTTGATTACATTGAGGCCGATCAAGTGGTTACCATTGGTGCCACACAAAACAATGCCACCTGGGGTTTGGATCGAATTGACCAAGCCGACTTACCTTTAAACAGCACATATAGCTATGATTACGATGGTACCGGCGTGAATGCTTACGTAATTGACACAGGTGTCAGAATTAGCCATAACCAGTTTGGCAACCGGGGACGCTCCGGTTACACCGCCATTAACGATGGCAATGGCACCAACGACTGTCAGGGTCACGGCACACATGTGGCCGGCACCATTGGTTCAACCACTTATGGCGTCGCCAAAGATGCCACAATTTATGCCGTGCGGGTACTGGGCTGTGATGGTTCAGGTACAAATTCAGGTGTTATCGGTGGTGTTGATTGGGTTGCCGGCAATCACATCAAACCCGCTGTCGCCAACATGAGTTTAGGTGGTGGCGCCAGTTCTGCACTCGACAATGCCGTTAATTCAGCAGTATCTCAAGGCATCACCATGGTGGTCGCAGCCGGTAATGACAACAGCAATGCCTGTTCCTATTCGCCTGCCAGAGCCGCCAGTGCCATTACGGTGGGTTCAACAACAAGTTCTGATTCCAGATCATCATTCTCGAATTATGGTTCTTGTCTTGATATTTATGCGCCGGGTTCTTCCATTACATCAACCTGGTCAACCAGCAACTCAGCCACCAACACCATCAGCGGTACCTCAATGGCCTCGCCTCATGTGGCCGGTGTCGCAGCACTTTATTTGGATGAATTTCCCAACGCATCGCCTTCACAAGTTGAAGCCGCGATTGAAAACGCAGCAATTCCGAATAAAGTATCCGATGCCCGTTCCGGCTCGCCGAACCTGTTATTAAATAATTTCAGTGACAGCGGCGGTCCGGGACCCGGACCCATTGACGGCACCTTAAGCAATGGTACAGCAAAAACAGGACTATCAGGTGCTTCCGGCTCACAGACGTTCTTCACATTACAAGTTCCAGCGGGTGCAAGCAATCTGAGCTTTGTCATGAGTGGTGGCTCTGGTGATGCCGATATGTATGTTCGCTTCGGCAGTAAACCAACCACTTCGTCTTATGATTGTCGCCCCTATCGATCCGGTAACAATGAAACCTGTAACATCAGTAATGTTCAGGCCGGCACGTACCATGTGATGTTGAGAGGCTACAGTTCATATTCGAACGTCAGTCTGGTGGGTAGCTATACAGCCGGCGGTGGCGGTGGTGGCAGTAATTTCTTCGAAAACACCTCCAATGTCACCATTTCTTCCGGTGCAGCCAGTGTGGTTAATTCCTACATCAATGTTAATCGTTCTGGCGGTATTGGCAGCATCACCGTTAAAGCAGACATTAAGCACACCTACCGTGGTGACTTGTCAGTGAAGATATTCACACCAACAGGTGCCAGCGGTACTGTCCATGCCAGAAACAATCCATCGGACAGCGGTGATAACTTACTCCTGAATGTTAATCTGAACGGCGGCACCTTAGAATCATCGGGCCAATGGCGTTTAGAAGTGACCGATCACTCCTACCGGGATGGTGGTTATATCGACTCATGGAGCATTCAATTTAACGATTAAAACATAATAACTTAATCATGCAATATATTTGGGAGGCCCTGGCCTCCCTTTTTTTTGCACTGATTTAAGACAGTTATATTTTCACATTAACTTTATATTATGTCTTCGGTAAATTGAGAACTGATGTTGAACTAGCGGCAATTGCCCATATCATGATATCTTCGTCATCACCTGTCTTAAAGTTTGGAGAGATCATTGAATACAAGCACCAATACACTGGAATCAATCAAAGCGCTGCTGAAAAACCTGCCACAAGATTGGCTTAAACTCACCACCCATCGCCTCGATATTTACAATGAATCCAAAGCCAAAATTGAGTTTTTAGACGAATTAAAAAAACTTATTGCAGCCGACACCATTAACAGCGACGACCTCAAAAATCTACCCACAGCCTATGACTACATCCGTTTAGGACATCAGCTATCCAGTTTACTGGAATGGGTTTTGGCCGAGATTAATCAGGTTAACGAACAACAGCTTATAACCTTTGCGTCAAAAACCATGCCTATTCTGGCTATTTTGCGTCACAATGCCCTGAATAATAAAGCCACCTATATTTATTACGATGGTGACGCATCACCGCTTATTGACGAATCCAGACTTAAAACCATCTATGGTTATCAATACCAATTAACCCAGGTCAAAAATTGCGATAAAATCCCACAACATAATGATGGCAGTGTGATTTATGTCACCCAACAGTCGTTCAATGAGCCGCTAAAGAAAAACCCACATATTGACCAAACCATTAACATCCACCCTGCGCTGGGTTCTGTTATCATTATTCACAAATCCGATTCAGCACAGCTGGTCAGTGCGGTGCAACATGTCAGAAGACGGGAAACCATCGCCATGTCACCCGCGAACTGTTTACAGGTTTTGCATGAATTGGTTGGTAACGAAGCCCCAATTGCTACAGTTAATAAACAAGCTGCAATGACTGTGGCCAAATGCATTCAAGACAACACCGGCAGTGCTTCCACGCCGTTGGTGGCATCCAGTGGTTTGTCCATTCAATACGCCATTTTAATGGGCCTGGTCGAAAATGCCCGCACAGCACACCCTGACAAGTCGATTAAAATTATATTACCACCTAACTGCTATGGCGGCACCAATGACCAATCCCGACGGGTGGCAGATTTAATCCAGCAAGCAGACATTGTCGATTTATTGGTTGATGGTGGCGCTGATTTAGTTAACAGCTTAGAGACGGCTTTAGCGTCGGTTGCGGAAGTTGATGGCGTACCGATTGTATTGGCTGAAATCCCCACCAACCCAAGGGTCGAAGTACCCGACATGACCGCTTTGAGCGAAACGCTCAGCCAACAACGACAAACACCCAATGGTGGCGCCGCTGTGCAACCGGTTTTTATGGTGGATCAAACCTTCTGTCCCAATGTGACGTTATTACATTCTGACAGCCAACTCAACACCGTGAAAACAATTTCATTTGCCAGCGGTTCAAAATTCCCCAGTGGCGGCCGCTGTATCGCCGGCTATTGTGCAGCCAACCAGGCGGCGGATGATTTAATGCCATTAATCGCCGCCCATTTGCAGTTATCAGACAACCAGGCCGATGCCAATCAACTCAATACACTGGCTGAAACCATGCCCTCCATGCCCGAACGCATCGTCAAGGCCTACCAAAATACCCGTGAATTTGTCCGGCAGGTGCAAGCCATCATACCCAAAGCCAAGATTTTTTATGTCACGGATGAGATGGCGCAAAAAGGATTTAAACCTTCGGTGTTTTCCCTCGACCTACCGGTCGATGCAGAAAGCCCACAAGCGCGTCAAGAACTTCAAAAAGAGCTGAATAAAAAATTGATTGAATTCATGATTAACAAGCACCCGGAAGATTGTAAAAACTGTGTCAGCTATGGACAACTCAAAGGCAGTTACTGGACCATTCCGGCCACCTCAACGCAAGGCACCACCAAAGAAGAAGACAAAGATTACGTGGTCAGGGTTTCCGTTTCACCCGATACGAATGTGGCATTACTCACAAAGTCTTTTAAAGTATTTTGTCATAAACATAATTTGATATGAATCAACTTTTGGACAAATAGAGCAATCAAACTGCTTGTCCATACCGTATTGTATTGTCACGGCTGTACGTTAAGCCTATACTTCAAATTTGCGCCGACACCGGCACTATTTAATTTAATATTTAGATAATTTAAGGTCACACCCATGATTAAAATATTCAAGAATATGTTTACAAGCAACACCGAAAAACAAGCAGTGAAAACAGCGTCAGTCCAAAAAGAAGATACACTTACTCAAGCCGCATCAGAACATGCGCCAGCCACTGAAAAGAAAGCAAAACATGGTGAAGACGGTGTTTGTTGCGGCGGTTGTTCTTAACTATCAACAGTCACTAAAAAACTAAACCATATCAGCCGTTAAAATAAACATAAAGGGGTCAATAAGTACCATTTGGTACTGATTCCTTTATTTAAATCACCAGTTAACACAAGGACCCGTTTATAAATAACTCCGAGCAGCCTATTGAGATTTTGCCCTATTAAAACAAAGCAAACCCCGTCCTACAGCAAAATAGGTATCGTCATATAAATAAAAATCCACAGTAATGAAGTGATTTGACTGGATTTCCTGTATGCCTTATTGATGAACAATAAAACAGGAAAAACCATGCGTACATTTATATTAATAGTCAGTGCCTTTTGGGCGCCACAGATACTTGCGGCTGATGTCGACATTCCCAATAACTTTGTTGCGAATCAACCGGCCATTGCGGCAGCGGTTAATGCCAACTTTACTGCGTTGGAAGTCGCGGTTGATGACAATGACGCTCGGCTTGATGGCATAGAACCCGTTTTGGCCAGTAACAACATTAGGCTGGATACACTGGAAGCCACAGTGGTTAATTTACAAGCCACAACAGCACAATTACAAACCAATCTAAACACCGCAAATACCACCATAGCCAGTCATCAAACCAGCATTACACAGCTACAAGCTGATCTGAATGCAGCGGTGATTATTAATGGCGCTCAACAAAACACCATTAACCAATTACAATCAGACCTAAGTGCCGCAAACACCCTCATCGCTAACCAACAAACCAATATGAATCAAATACAAACCGATTTAAATGCGGCGGTAGCAATCAATTCAACTCAACAAACCAACATCACACAGTTACAATCAGACTTAGGGACCGCAAATTCCAACATTGCCAGTCAACAAACCGACATTACACAATTACAAACTGAGGTCAGTGCCGCAGTATCCATTAACAGTATACAACAAACCACCATTGAACAACTTGAACTGGATTCGCTTGCCATGCAAAACAATACAGTGTTACAACTCGATGGTTATTTATCGCTGGATAGTTATGATGGGTATGCCACAGCTTTGTTTAATAGTATCAATGTGCAGATTACCGATGGCAGTGGCGATACCCATGGATTAATCAATGGTTTAGGTAATTTGATTGTTGGTTACAATGAAGATGATTCATTTTCTTTGGATTTTTGTTCAAATCCAGCATACACGACTCAACAATCATGCGAAACCAACAACCAAATCTGGGACAACAATGTGCATCGGGGGTCACATAATTTAATTGTTGGCAGTGGCCATTCTTACGATGATTATGGCTCAATAGTTGCCGGCATTTCAGGCATCAGTAATGCACCTTATGCCAATGTATTGGGCGGTGATCGCAATAGCGCTTCAGGTTCTTATGCAGTGGTCAGCGGTGGTGTGCGAAACACCGCATCAGGTATTAATTCCAGCGTTACTGGAGGACAACAAAATTCAACTTCAGCAACCGGTGCAACCATCAGTGGTGGAATGAACATTACCAACAGCAGCAGTAACAGCACAAGTAATGAAGCAATCACACAACTCATCACAACTACCACAAACCACAGTAACTCAATCAATCAATTAACCACTGACACCGATGCCAATACACTGGCCTTGAGTCAACTGTCTGCTGTAGTCACAACCCAATCCAATACCAACATCAGTCAACAAAACTCCATTAATCAGCTACTCAATGATTACAACACTCTGGATAATTCGGTATTTCAAATTGGCAGCGACCTGAACCAAGCAGAAACTGAAATCAACCAAATCCTGGCCAATACCGTATTGAGTTTAGATGGCTTTTTGGGCTTAGACAGTTACGATGGTTATGACACTGCAGTATTTAATGGTATCAATGTACAAGTGATTGATGGTTCTGGAAATACTTCAGGCAACA
>QQUO01000272.1 GCA_008501575.1 Pseudomonadota bacterium | reverse complement strand
AACAGCAACAATAAACGAAAAACCACCGCCATCCAAATCCCGGTGGTACGTAATTTCGACTGCCGGGTAACCTCAACCCGCTTGGATTCAATAATAATGTACAATAAATTATCAAAACCCAACACCGCCTGCAGCATCACCAACATGCCCAGGGTCATTAAGTTCTCAATGGTAAATAAGCCTTCCATATCCTGTCCTCTTGTTGTTGTTCGTAACCAAAATTAAGCTCAAGGACAATATTGTATAGAACCTGAGCAGTTCGCACAGAAGTTTTTTTATTGATTAGCTGACTGACATCAACTGTGTGTTGTTGTTTTTGCGGGGCATGGAGTGGTTTTTCTTGAGTGAATGCCAATTTCAAACGTCTGTTTATTGACTATTGTGGGGTGAAAAAGCATACTACTTTATTCTCAATAACCATGTACACCATGAAACTAACCCCAGCAATCCGCCATGATTGGACCCAGCAGGAAGTGGATGCCCTGTTCGATTTGCCTTTCAATGACCTGATGTATCAAGCGCAACAAACTCATCGCCATTACTTCGATGCCAACCAAGTGCAAATTAGCACCTTGCTCAGCATTAAAACCGGTGCTTGCCCGGAGGATTGCAGTTATTGTCCACAATCGGTGCGTTATGACACCGGTGTGGCAGCCGAACCTTTAATGCAAGTGGATGCGGTGGTGGAACAAGCGGCTGCGGCCAAACAACAAGGTGCCACCCGCTTTTGTATGGGTGCCGCCTGGCGTTCGCCCAAAGACCGCGATTTGGATCAGGTGATCGAGATGGTCAAAGGTGTCAAGGCCCTGGGTATGGAAACCTGTCTGACATTGGGTATGTTGAATGAGCACCAATCTCAAAAACTGGCCACCGCCGGTTTGGACTATTACAACCACAACATCGACAGCTCTGAATCGTTTTACGATAAAATTATCACCACCCGTCAATTTGATATGCGTATGGATACCTTAAAAAATGTCCAACAATCGGGCATCAATGTCTGCTCAGGTGGTATTGTCGGTATGGGCGAGTCGCAACAAGATCGCGCCGGTATGCTGATGGCTTTGGCTAATTTGGAGCAACACCCCGGGAGTGTACCGATTAATGCCCTGGTTCAGGTCAAAGGCACGCCTCTCCACGGTATCGAAAAAATAGATGACCTGGATTTTGTGCGCACCATTGCCGTGGCCAGGATTATGATGCCCAAATCCATGGTGCGCTTATCTGCCGGGCGTAATGATATGTCCCAGGCGGTCCAAGCCATGTGTTTCCTGGCCGGTGCCAATTCCATATTTTATGGTGAAAAACTGCTCACCACCAAAAACCCGGAGGAAAACAAAGACATGGCTTTGTTCCAAAAACTCGGCATTAAACCCATGCCCAAGCACCACTAAAGCACATGTCTCGGCGTGACGAATTAGACCGATTAAAAAAACAAAAGCTGTTTCGTCGCCGGGTGCTCAGAACCAGTCGAGGCGGTCGCTATGTCAGCATAGACGGTGAACAACTGTTGAATTTTAACAGCAACGATTATTTAGGCCTGTCAAATCACCCTGAAGTGATTCTGGCCGCCCATGAAGCGGCCGTTAAATTTGGTTTTGGTGCCACCGGTTCGCCACTGTTGTCCGGCTACACTTCGGTTCATCAGGAATTGGAATTTGCCCTGGCTGAGTTTTTAGGCTACCCACGCTGTTTATTGTTTTCATCGGGTTATTTGGCCAATTTGGGTATAGCCGGCGCACTCTTAAATCGCCACGATTTATTTATCCAGGACAAACTCAATCACGCCTCTTTGATTGATGCCGCACAATTAAGTGGCGCAACACTCAAGCGATATCCGCATTTAGACCATAAAAAGGGCGAACAGCGCTGTCAGCAATTTAATGAAGATTATCCCGACAACACCATTTTATGGGCCACTGAAGGGGTTTTTAGCATGGACGGCGACAGCCCTGATTTATTTGCCACTGCCTTAAGTGCCGATATGTTTAATGCTTTATTTTGGGTCGATGATGCCCACGGCATTGGTGTACTGGGTGACAATGGTGGTGGTATTTTAGCGCAACAAGGCCTAAACAAAGAGCATGTTCCAATTTTATCGGGTACCTTTGGCAAGGCCTTTGGTGCCGCCGGGGCTTTTGTGGTCGGTGCTGATGAACTGATTGAAACCATTCTCCAAAAGGCCCGCACTTATCAGTTTAATACCGCCCTGCCCACTCCGGTGGCTGCGGCGGCATTAAAGGCCTTGGAACTGATTCAAACTGAACCCTGGCGACGGGAAAAACTGCTGGAACTGATTGAGCGACTGCGCCAACAGTGTCAGGAATACGGTATTGCAGCGAATCTCGGTCACAGCGACACGCCGATTCAACCTTTTATCCTTAACAGTAAAAACGCCGCTTTAGAAACCGCTGACTATCTTAGATCCCGCGGCATTTTTGTGGCCGCCATTCGCCCACCCACCGTACCCAAAAACCAATCTCGCCTCCGTCTCACACTGCACCATGCATTAGAAATCGAAGACATTGATTTATTGGTGCAATGTTTAATCAGAAATTATTGATTCAGGCACAACATCAGCTGTTTTTCCCCAAGAGAAAACGCCTTAATCAGGGTCTCTATTTTGAGGTGCTCGGCACCGAAGCGCTGACACAGATGGGCTAAAGCCTGATCTCTCTGTTTAAGCGGCAAGCTGACTGAGCCATTTAAATCTTGCCATAGCTGGGTTTCGAGCACCCGCCAATCATGGTTTTTCAGGTGCTTTTGCCGTATCTCAAGTGCTTGTTTAAAAAACGTTGACGCCTGGCTTGCATGTTTTTGTAACCACGCCACCCGACCCAACACCATATAATTATCCGATAATGCCAAATGCGCCTTGTCTAAATGGGCAAGGCGTAAAATCATGCTGTCATTGGCCCACTTCTGTGCCTGCAACAAGTCGCCTGTTAACAAATACATATGGGCTAAATTATTCATCGCATAAGCGGCACTGACCGGTGGTTGTTGGTGCTTATCAATTTGCCGCTGATAGGATTTACCAAACCACTCGATGGCGTCATCGATGTGGCCTAAATCATAAGACAATAAACCCAGATTATTTTCCACAGAAGCCAAATCCGGGTGATCTAAACCCAATTGCTGTTGTTGAATCTGCCAGGATTGCTGCAGAATTTGTACCGCTTGCTGGTATTTTTTTTGCTGGCGCCATAATAAGGCTTGATTATTTAATACCCTGGCGAACACCAGACTGTCGGATAATTGCAGGATTTCATAAGTCTTTAATGCCGACCCGTAGTGCTGATCAGCCAGTTCCAGTCGGCCCAGTTCAAAATAAACCGCAGCCAATCGATTATGGGCATCTGCGGTTAACTTATGATTGGCCCCCAATTGTTGTTGTCTGGCTGCTAAAACCGCCTCAAAATCTTCAACTGCTGAGGCATACTGTCCTTGTGCGTAGGCCAATAAAGCAATGGTTGTTTGGCTTTTTAAACTGCGATTATCTAATTCGCCATAGTGTGAAATAAAATACTGGCGTGCTTGATTATAATGCGTCTGAGCAACCGTCAATAGTCCTTGTTTCCAGGCCACATTACCCATTAGCTGATGCACTTCAGCCAGCAAGTCTGGAGAGGCATCATTGGCCTTTTCTAAGGTCTGGCGCAAGCTGTCCAGCTGATCGTTTGCCTGTTGATAATGACCCGATAAATAAACCAATCGAGCCCCTAAAAAATCAAGCTGATTCTGCTGTTTAACAGTCATTGTCAGTAATGGCCTTTGTGCTTTAAACACAGCCACAGCGCGTTGGGCTTTTTGTAAATCTCCGGATTGAATAAAAATGGCCACCTGAGTATTTAACACATTGAATTGTTCTACCGAAGACATCGTTTCACCAATCACTTTGGCTTGATCTAATAATATCTGGGCAGTGGTCGCATCACTCATGTTTAAATAAATGGATGCCAGAGTTATGAGTAATTTTCGACGGGTTTTTAAATCATCATTAAAAGCCGTCGCTAACTGGACTTTGGCTTCATTGATGACATCTTTGACTTGTGCAAACTGTGCCGACTGGCCCAGCGGATCGGTCAGTTTAAACACATCCACCAGAAACTCCGTTACATGTTCAACCCGTTGCTGTTCCTGTCGGGTGTTGTCCAAAGCTGTTTGCAATTCGGCGGTCCGATTAAACAACATGGCCAGCAAACTCACAACCGCCAATAACATAACCAGCGACACCACACTAACCGCCTGATGCCGACGCACCCACTTTGCAAAGCGGTAGGTGTTTGAATCCGGTTTCGCCTGAACCGGCTGATGATTTTTAAAGCGCTGAATGTCTTCTAAAAGTTGCTGTGCTGAGCGGTAGCGTGCCTTGGGGTCAATGTGCATCGCTTTGCCAATAATGGCCGTTAATTCCCCGGCAAGTTTATGTTTTAAGCGAGGTTCTTGTCGGGCGATAACGGATTGAGCATTTATGCCCTGACTGGCCACTTTTACCGGCCCCTCAGTGAGTTCCTTCTCAATTGCCAATAAGGACATTTGTGTGGTTTTATAAGGATGCTGTCCACAACATAAAAGGTACAACAAAACCCCCAATGAATAGACATCACTGGCGGTGGTTAGGGACTGATTTTTGATTTGTTCGGGACTGGCATACGCCAAAGTCATCATATGTGATGACAGCGTTGAGGTGCCTTTATTTCTTTGCAATTCCGGCTCTTCAAATTTAGCCAAACCAAAATCAAGCAGTTTAGGCACACCTTGATCCGTAACCAAAATATTGGCCGGTTTTATATCGCGATGAATTAACAAAGATTCATGCATCACAGCAACCGCTTCACAAACTTGCTGAAACATCCGTAAGCGCGCCGCTAAATTGAGTTTTTGCTGATTTGCATAACGATCAATATGCTCACCCTCAATGTATTCAACCACCAAATAAGGCACACCATCATCGGTTACACCACCCTCATATAAACGTTCGATGTGGCTGTGATGGAGATTTAACAAGGTTTGCAGTTCATTATTAAAGCGTTCAATCACCCAGGGAGCAAAACGGCCCACTGTGGCAAACTTAATGGCCACCGTTCTTTGAAAACCCCGTTCTTGTTTAACCGCTTTAAAGACATCGGCCACACCCCCTGACCCCAGATGTTCTTGAATAACAAAACCGGCGATTTCTTCAGGTGGTGAAAAAGACAGGCTTACATACTCAGAATACAATGGCCGATCCAAGACGCTGTGTTTGGACTGATGTGCTGCAATCAGTCGTTTGAGTGTACCGGCTAAATCCGGGTTTTTTCGACACCAGCGAGCCAATGTGTCGGCTTGTTGTGCATGGGGCAATTCAACAAGGCGATAAAAACAATGCCACACTTGATGCCATTGTTGTTGATCTAATTGGTCCGGTTCTATTTCACTCATCTGATTCAATAACGAGGTATTATTTGATGCGTTTTTTTCAGACTGTATACAGCATTGTACTCCAAAGTATCATCATTCGGTTACAATAGCCTCATGAATCAAGACGACACAGCTTTGACCCAAATCACTGATTTGCTCAATTCGGGTGCCCTCAACCAACAGGGCATGCAAGATCGTCTGCTCGCTTTGGTTTACAATCAACTGAAACAACTCGCCAGTCAACAAATGCGCAATGAGCGCCCCAATCACACCTTAACCCCAACGGCTTTGGTGCATGAATCCTTTCTGCGTTTATTTAACCAACACAGCATTAACTGGCAGTCTAAAAAACACTTTTACGGTGCCGTTGCCGAGTCGATGCGCCGCATTCTGGTGGAATCGGCACGCGCTAAAAAAACCCTTAAACGCGGTGGCGGCCAACCCCATTTATTTAATATTGATATCCCCGATGAGGTGGATATCCATGATGATCTGGTGGCATTAGATACCGCCTTAACCACCCTGGAACAAAAAGATGAAACCATGGCACAGGTGGTTAAACTCCGTTATTTTTCAGGACTGAATATAGACCAGGTGGCTGATCTGTTAGAGATCTCACCGCGTACAGTTAACCGCCAGTGGTCCGCCGCCCGTGCCTGGCTTATCACTCAAATGCGCTAACATAAGTGGTCTATTCAAAACCATTGTTAAAAATCAGGTCAAAATCCAAAGCAATCGCCGCAAAATTATGCGACAACTTATCACCGGCTTGTTCAAAAAAACCGGCCACATAGAGGGTATCATTGAGCAATAGCAACGCATTACCCTGACCTTCGTTCAAACCATCCATTAACCCCAGTCCTATTGCTTTCCACTGCTGACCATCCCAAATGGCCAGGCTATTGACAGGCTCAACACCGGCTTGATTAAACCGACCAGTCACAAACAATAAACCATTGCCAAAGGCCATGGCATCCACGGATTCAGAAAAACCACTGTTGATAACGCCACCGGCCATGGCATGACAATCACTGCCATCCCAGCGATATATATTATTGGCCGCCACAAAACTGACGCCATTGCATGCCCCTGAAAATTCACCACCAACATACAAATCAGTCCCGACAGATTGTAGTGAACTGATATAACCGGATAAGCTGCCACCAAAAGATTGCCATTGCACCCCGTCATATCGATGTATTTGAGCCGTTCCTGACACCAGACTGGCAATCACCAGGTCGCCCTGATA
>QQUO01000179.1 GCA_008501575.1 Pseudomonadota bacterium | reverse complement strand
TTCTTTGAATAACTGCATCGCAAGGTGGTATTGTTTTTTTGCAACAAGCTGCTGTATGCGTTCAGTGGGTATCGTCGTTTGTTGCTGCCTGGCCTGATGCTGCGCATCAAGTCGATAACGGTTTAAGTCATTACGTTGTTGGTTTTGAGAAATCTCATTGATAATGACCAAAGCTTGTTGGCCATCGCCGGCCTCAAGTAAATCTTCGATACGCTGTTTAATGGGGTCTTGCTTTGCTTGAGTGGCACTCTGCGATGATTGGCGGTCTTCCATGTTGTCCATGGTTTCATGGCCGATACTGTCAGCATGCCGGTACATGACATAACCAATCACGCTAAAACTAAACACCAACAAAAAGTAAAGTATCCAGGCCATTAAAACCACCTCAATTAAAGGTGGCAATACCCCGCTTAACAGGTGTCGGATTAATAAATTAAGTCCGGAAAGTAGAACGAAGAATACCGTTAAAAGCCCATATTCGGCTCCGATTCGTGTGGCAATTTGAATCTGTTTGCTTGGATTCATGGCAACAATTAATGATTGACTTTGCGCCAATATCATCAGAAAAGCTGGTGTCAACAGGGTGGTTAAAAACAACAATACCGCACCGGTGCTTGGGTCATAGCGAAATACGAAAATAAACAGCAGTAATTGCAAAACCGGCATGCCCAAAGCTTTAAAGCCAATCACTTCAGACATCTGATATGAAAAAGAGTCGCGGTAAGTAAATTCACCCCGACTTAGGTTATTAAGGACTTCAAATGCTAACTTATAGGAGGCTAAAAATAAGCTGATGTGGATGATGATTTGGATAATAAACGAAGGAATGGCCAGTAACAGATTAAATAATGCCAATAATGTAATTTGGAAAAATAATTTATCTTGCCGAATATAGGCCAAGAAAAAACCAAAACGCCGCCAAAATGGCGGCGTTTTTAGGTAAATCCGGGTCAAGGACATGGTTAACGTTGGATTAAGGCATTGTGAAAAACATTTTGCACATCTTCAAGTTCATCCAGCATATCAATAAATTTATCAAAACGTGCGATGACTTCTTCATCGTTGATATCAACAGTGGTTTGCGGTACAAACTGTATTTCGGAAACCTCAAAATTAATGTCCTCGAACGCATCCTGTAACGCATGCTTGGCTTTATGAAACTCTGTGTGTGGGGCAAATACGGTGATGCTGCTGCCATCTGATTCAATGTCAGTGACATCCACATCCGCCTCTAACAGTACCTCTAAAACGGCATCTTCATCCTCATTTTGAAAGACAAATATGGCGCAGTGGTCGAACATGTGCATGACGGTGCCCTGAGTACCAATGGTGCAGTCAGTTTTGGTGAAGCATAAGCGCACATCACCAAAAGTGCGGTTGGGATTGTCACTTAAACAATCGACAATCACCATGCAGTTTCCCGGACCATAGCCTTCATAGCGGGCCACACTAAAATCTTCACCGGTGCCACCTTCGGCTTTATCAATGGCTTTTTTTATAACGTGTGCCGGTACCTGGCTTCTCTTCGCCTCATCTAATAAGCTGCGCAACTCCAGATTAGCATCCGGATCGGTGCCGCCGGATTTAGCAGAGACATAAATTTTCCGGCTGTATTTTGAATAAACCCGGGCATTGGCATCCGATGTTTTCGCCATGGATTCTTTGCGGTTTTGGTAAGCTCGACCCATGCTGTCCTCTTCAGTTAAAGATGGCTATTTTACTCGCTGCAATGACTTTTGTAAAAGCACCTCAACACAGCACCCAACAATCAGCTTAATTAGATGCTGAAGTAATCAGGACCATCAAAAAACGGATTTAACAGAATATAACAGGCACAAGAGTTATAATAATTATCAGCCCATACTATTTACCGACATGAAAAAAATACTGACAAGCCTACTACTGTTAACACTGATGGCGTGTAGCAGCACCACCGTTCGGCCGAATTACGATCAATTTGTGTTGGATCAGGATTTAAAACAAGTCAGTCGGGTGCAACAGTTTCGCTTCACCGGCTGGCAACCTTTGGACAGCGGTTATTTAATTTTACTGAGTAGCCACAGGCGGGCTTACTTATTGGCGTTGATGTCACCTTGCCAAGATTTACCGTTTGCCCAACAAATTGGCCTGAAACAAACTTCTCAAACCACCTTAGTGGCCAAATTTGACAAAATACTGGTTAAAGGCCAAATGCCTGAATCTTGCAGTATCGATAAGATATACGAGCTCACCGAAGAACAGCACAAGGAGTTAGCCAACTATTCCGGTGGCCGGCTTAAAGCCACGAAGCCAATTGATTAAAGCCATTGAACAGTATGTCGGTTGGGTGATTTAAGATTGTTTGGGGTTTAATGATTAAATATTGGCCAAAATGAGGCCATCTTCTAATGAGCTTCGTCCCAATTTTTACCGATACCGTATTCCACTTCTAAGGGCACATCTAAGCTGACCACGCTTTCCATGATGTTTTTGATTTTTTGTGACCATTGTTCAGCGGTTTCTTTTTTGACTTCGAACACCAGTTCATCGTGAACCTGCATAACCAGTTTGATGTCATCTGCGGATTTAATTTCTTGATAAACGGCCAGCATGGCTTTTTTGATGATGTCAGCGGCGGTGCCTTGCATGGGGGCGTTTATGGCCGCCCGCTCTGCACCGGCACGGACTCGGGCATTGCGGTTGTTGATGTCCGGAAAGTATAAACGACGACCCAATAAAGTGTCTAAATAACCTTGCTCAGCGGCTTGTTTTTTAATGCCTTCGATAAAGGCTTCCACTTTTGGGAATTGATTAAAGTACTGCTTCATATAACCGGCGGCTTCTTTTCTTGACACATGCAATTGCTGACTTAAACCGAAGGCACTCATGCCATACATCAAGCCAAAATTTATGGCTTTGGCTGCCCGGCGTTGGCTGCTGTCCACCGTATCCAATGCCACGCCGAACACCTGTGAAGCTGTTTGGCTGTGAATATCAATGCCATCCTTAAAGGCTTTCAGTAACTGTTCGTCTTGTGACAAGTGCGCCATAATGCGCAGTTCAATTTGTGAGTAATCTGCCGCCATCACTTGCCAGCCGTTTTCGGCAATAAACGCTTTGCGAATTTTGCGACCTTCCTCGGTACGAATTGGGATATTTTGAAGGTTTGGATTTGACGATGATAAACGACCGGTGCTGGTCACAGCTTGGTGATAGGAGGTGTGGACTCGACCGGTTTTGGCATTGATTTCCTGTGGTAGCTTATCGGTGTAGGTGCTTTTGAGTTTACTTAAAGAACGGTGTTCCAAAATAATATCCGGCAGTTCATATTCAGCAGCTAATTCATGCAACACATCTTCGGCGGTGGAGGGTTGACCCCCCGGGGTTTTTTTCTTCACCGGAATGCCCTGCTCTTCAAACAAAATTTGTTGCAATTGTTTCGGCGAACCCAGGTTAAATTCACGACCGGCCGATTTAAAGGCTTGCTGTTCTAATTCAGCCATCTTATCGCCCAGCGCTATGCTTTGTTGGTCTAACTCGTCTTTATTAATTAAAACACCGGCTTGTTCCATCGAGGCCAGTACAGTAACCAGCGGCATTTCGAGCTTGGTAAAAATATTTGATTGGGGCAGTCCTTTTAAATCAGCCCACAGTTTGTGGTGTAATTGCCAGGTAATATCAGCATCTTCAGCAGCGTAATGAGTGGCTTGTTCAATCGGAACATCAGCAAAGGAAATTTGCTTCGCGCCTTTACCACAAATATCCTCATATTTTGTGGTTTGTCGGTTAAGGTGAATATTTGCCAGGGTATCCATGTCATGGCGATTGGCCGCCGGATCTAAGACATAGGATTCCAGCATGGTGTCGTACTGAAGTGTGTTCACCGACCAGTTGTAATTAGACAAAACGTTTAAGTCATATTTAAAGTGTTGACCAATAATATTCACTTCATTAAGAACCGGCAACAGCACATCCATAACATCGGATAAATCTAACTGCCGGCTGTCCTCGCTGTGACCAATGGGGATATAAACGGCATTATTGTCCTCATGACACAATGACAGGCCGACAATATCAGCCCCAATCGGTTGTAAAGAAGTGGTTTCTAAGTCCACCGCCACCAGACCTGACTCTTTGACTGTTTTTAAATATTTTTTTAAATCCTCTAAGTCATCAATACAGCGATAGTTGGTTTTGATTTTGGGATTGGTATTAACGCCATCCACGGTTAATTCAGCAAATCGTTTCATGTTAAAGCGCTGACCAATTTTATTAAGGGTTTTGATGTCCTTGTCACCAATCTGAAAATCACTCGGCTGATAATCCACATCCACATCCTGTTTAATAATCACCAATTCCCTGGATAACTTAAGTTGGTCAATACCTTCACGCAAATATTCACCAACTTTGCCCTTAAATTCATCGGCATGTGCAATGATGTTATCTACAGTCATATAATCGGCCAGCCACTTGGCTGCAGTTTTTGGCCCAACTTTATTAACACCCGGAATATTGTCTGAGGAATCACCGATCAAAGCCAGGTAATCAATTATTTGCGACGGCTTGACCCCAAACTTATCAAACACACCGGCTTCATCCAGAATCGTATCACTCATGGTATTAACCAGAGTCACATGCTTCGACACCAGCTGTGCCAAATCTTTATCACTGGTGGAAACCAGCGTTTCAATACCTTGTCGCTCGGCCTTTTTCGCCAAAGTACCAATCACATCGTCGGCTTCAACATGTGGCACCTCAATTAAAGGAATCCCCAGGGCTTTTATCACATCTTTGGTGGGCTGTAATTGCATTCTGAGCTCATCAGGCATCGGCGGGCGATTGGCTTTATAATCGGCATACATGTCATGACGAAAAGTCTTGCCCTTGGCATCAAATACCACCGCCATATGTTCAGGATTATACTTATCCAACATCCGCTGAATCATATTGCTGACACCATAAATAACCCCGGTCGGATGGCCATCCTTGCTGGTCAAACGCCGTAAATTAGGCACAAAGAAAGCCCGAAACAAATAACTGGAGCCATCGACTAAATAGAGGGTTTTGTTGGACATATTACGAAACACAAACTAAAAAACCCATTGTAACCGATTACCAAAATATCAGCAGTTACAAGAAGTGGATTTTATCGTTAAGACTTTAACACTTGAACGGATCATCAATCGTCGGCTGCAAAGGCAACTGCTCCTTCAACCAACGATACTGTTCCGTCTGTTTATCTTCTTTAGAAGTCACATGATCCAAAAAGCCCGGATGCTGAAACCATTTGTGGTAGTGAATGTGAACTAAATCTTTAAATTTAGGATGATCCTTTCTATCTTTCATAATAGGTCTAAATGGTATGGGGTAATTATACGTTTCCGGCAGGATTTTTATGTGCTCTTGATAACGACTGGCTGTCACCGCTAACGCCACCTGATCTAAGCACCTGAAATCATCGCCATCTCTCGACTTGTAACCAAAAGGCCTGAGTTCAGAGTCAACTAAACGCAAGAAGTCATCAAGCCACTGCTGATAAAAGCCCGGAATTTTATTCACCCAAATAAATCCGGCATTATAATAGGGCCGAATTTTTGCCGGTCTGACTGTTGTGACTAAACTGGGCTCAGGAATCGGTAAATCAAATAATTTAAAAACCTGCTGCCAAAATTTATCATTAGGATCATCTTTTGATTCACTCCCCGGACCTTTATTATCAACCGGTCGCAAAAAAAGCGAAGGTTTATCATCCAAAAACTTAGTGTCTATTGGATTGAGAAACACCGTATCTGTATCCACAAAAATAATTCTTTTTGCTTCCGGATTGTTTTTTTCAAAATCAGCGCAAGCCAATAATTTATTAGCAATTGGGTAATCTAAAAATAATTGATTCAGATTGACGTTATGGTGAATAATATTGTGATTTTTTAAAAAAATAATTGTTTTATCAGAAGGTAAATTATGTTTTCTAGGTGAATAAGCGTGTATAGAGATGAGTTGGGTATCTCGCCATTTTTTAAGCGATTCGACAAGCAATAAGGATTGGTTTTCAATAATACCATGCTCTGAACAAAAGATAATATTGGTTTTAGTATCCATCATTTGCTGAATTATTCACAAAGATAGAAACATTAAATGATAAATCTTATAATGGCAATTCATTAAACTATATTTCTTTCCTATGATTCATGTTTTGACCATTCATTGGAAGTCAGCCGAGTGGATTGATATTCAGCTAAAATATCTTAAAGAGAATTTAAACCAACCCTTCAGAGTTTATGCATTTCTGAATGATGTTCCGAATGTCGAAGAACACAAAAATAAGTTTTTTTACTACAATACCGAAGACATCAAGAGTCACCCTATAAAGCTAAACTTGTTGGCAGATATTGCTGGTTTTGCTGCCGAAAATGATAATGATTATTTAATGTTTCTCGATGGCGATGCGTTCCCAATTAACTCACTTGATGATTTATTCATAAATACCATGGAAAATTATCCTTTAGCAGCCGTACAGAGACTTGAAAATAATGATGACATACAGCCACACCCATGTTTTTGCGGTTGGAAAGTGAGTGTATGGAATGGAGTATGTGGGGATTGGGCCCATGGAGGGATTACCTGGTAAAGTAAATTCAATGATGGGGTCGTGGATGTTGGTAGTATCATACGTAAAAAACTAACTGATAAAGATATTGATTGGTATAAACTTAACCATAGCGATGAACAGAAT
>QQUO01000059.1 GCA_008501575.1 Pseudomonadota bacterium | reverse complement strand
TTACAACCTGCTTGGCTTGTTTAGTCATGATTAATGTACTCCAGAACATTGTTTTGAGCCTTAATTAATCGTTCAGGATGTGACTCAATCGCCGGGATATTTTCTGCCGATAATGGCATTAACTCATTGTCTTCGACGAAACGCCTGTGAGTTGCCACATATTGACTGGGCGGTAAGGGTGTTTTTTGGGTTAAGTGCTGCCACATAATGTCCAAAGCCTGTTCAAGATAAGGATGCATGGGCACAAACTGGGCATTGAAGCCCGGGTAAGCTAAGAATGCATCAAAATGTTGTACGTTCTTGATTTCATAAAGGCGCAGGTTGTTATTGGCATTTCGGGCACTTTGGTTTTTTGTAAAATAAGCCCGCGAGGCGTGGTTAATGGCCACTGTGCCATCCGCCGTGCCGTGTAAAATGAGGGTTGGGGTTTGCTGTAAATCACCCGCCATTTGAATCGCTTCAATAGCACTTTTCATTTCCGCAGAACGGGCCTTTTCATAAAAACACCGCTGTGAATCAAAGCCATAATTGGGGTGCATCATGAGGCGTTTATCCGGCTCACCGTTGGCGCTGATGCCGGCCACCTCAATACCATTCGCCGGGGCAATGCCATTGCCTTTGGCGAACATGGTGAGAATTTCATCCGTTGTTAATTCGCGGGCTTGGCCCATCTGACTCATGCCGGAAAACACCACACCACACAATTGATCAGCCGGTTTGGTTTGCAGATAACTGTTGACATAGGTATGGCCAATACTGGCCCACATATGGCTTAAGGTGTTAATTTGCGCCATCGACATGGCTTCTTGGGTGATTCCTGCTTGTAACAACTGAGCCATTGCCGCGGCCGGTAAATCAGTGGCATCCGCCGGCAGTAAACCGGATGTTTGTAGCACCAGACAACGTTGCATTAACCAGGGTTGAATCAAAGCTGTATTGGCTTTAAAAGGGGCTTCATTGAGTGTCGGGTGCAAAGCCGCACAAGGTTCGTAAACGCCCAACAAAGTGCCCAATTCAATCAGACTTTGGGTTTTGATATTCCGGCCTTCAGCACCTTTCTTAATTCGATAGTGGTAATCCAAATTCAACTGTGGCTCAGCGGCAACCACCGCATCAATCAGTTGTTCTTTGTCAATTTCAGCGGCACGAATCACCGCACCACCACCATTGGATATACTGGCAGCAATGACTGTGACGTTATCACTGTTTAACCGACTGTCCACTTCTGCAGCGATTAATGCCAGGCCATAACGGGTCGCATCCAAGACATACTCGCCCCAGTACTGCTCCGGATGAACACCCGAAAAAGCTTGTTTTTGAATCACTTGTAAGCCATTCGCTTCCGGCAATCGGGTGGCTTCCGCCAAAGGGTGATCGGCATCCACCAAAGTGCCATCGATGGCATAAACCTGCTCACCGCGTAAAGCCATCTGGGTACCGGTGCCTTTATCGGTATAAACCACCGCACAATTGTGTAATAAACCCCAGGTACCGGTGGTGGCCACTGAGCCCAACACATGGCGCGAACCACTGGAAGGCGCCACCAGCATACAGGGGTTTGCAGGTTCGAAGGAATCGGGGATCTGTACCACAATCGTATGATAGGCATTATCAGCGACACGGCGCTGTTGCCAGTATTCGGTTCCGGGTACAGCTGTTGTCTGGTCTTTTAAACCATACAAACGACCAAAACCACCGGCATCCGTGACATCGTTCAAAGCTTTAAACTGATGGTAAAAAGCCGACCGCCTTAATTCAGCGGCTGTGGGCTTGTCGCTCAATGCAGGCCCCTGGGGCGCACGCAGATCAGTCAGCGATAACCCGGCTGTCAGTAAGTCATCAGTATGACCATCATAATGGGCTTTTTTAAGATAAAGAGGTTTGTCCTGCGACACATCCGTCATTGAACCAGTGGTATTTTTAACGGTCGATTGACAAGCCGTCAGCAACATTATTGCAAAGAATAAAAGACCCCGAATTATCATGATGGACACCCCTTAGAGATTGAAAAGAATTGGACGCCGCTGAAACCTAAACGGCGCCCAAGAGAGGAACAATTATCCGTTGTTTTTAAAACCGGTAATTTAAAGCCACATACCAGGTGCGGGGTGCGCCATAGTAAGCCGTTTGGATATTACCCACACTGGCAAATTCTTGCGCATCGACCTTATAGACTTCATCGGTTAAGTTTTTACCACCGGCACGAATTGACCATTTTGGATTGGCAAAATCATAGGCCACATAGGCATTGGTTAACCAGTATTGATCTTGCGACAAGACATCACGGTTATCCACCGACAAATACATGTCATCAGTGAAGCTGGCGTTCGCGCCCATACGTAATGTGGCACCACCATCTAAATACATGCTGTGGTTAAAGCCGACACGGAAAGTCCATTCCGGTGAAAATGGTGGAATGTCTTGAGAGCGGTCTTGGTCGGGATAGCGGAAATCAAAGAATTCTTTATAATCCGCATCCAAATAACCCAAAGAGGTATAAACAGTGGTTCCGGCAGATAACAGATAGGTCATCTCAAGTTCGGCACCTTTGATGTCTAATTCTGCGGCATTAATCACCGGGAAGCTGGAAATGTCCTCAGCAACACGGGCCTGGAAATCTTCATAATCACTGCTAAAGATTGCCCAGTTGGCACGCATTCGGTTGTTCATAAACATGGATTTACCACCGATTTCATAGGTCCAAACTGTTTCCGGATCAAATGAACTCACCGCTGACTCACTGTTGGCTCGACCATTAAAACCACCGGATTTAAAGCCTTTTGAAACACTGGCATAAAGCATGTGCTCGTCATTGATACTGTAATCAACCGACACATGAGGGGTTACATCATCCCAGGAATTGGAATCTGCAAAAGCAAAGGTACCATCCAGAAATGGTCCGGCCGCCGAGACGGTGGTGGTGGTGCGGAAATAATCTTTTTTATCTTTCGAGTAACGCACACCTGCGGTTAAACCCCAGCGATCGGACAGGGTCCAATTACCCTGAGCAAACAAAGCATAAGAGGTGGTTTCTAAATCATCGTCAATGGTTCTTAAGAAATCCAAAGGCACACCGGCAAAACGCAAGAAATCATCGGCATAGGCTTCCTGATGAGATGGCACATCTTCTTTCATGTAATACAAACCCATGACCGCATTAAAGCCTGAATTATTATCATACAAGAACTGGAATTCCTGACTCATTTGGTCCTGATCAACACCCACAAAAACATCACCCAACTCCAACACAGTGGCATCAATGTCAATAAACGAGTTCGACTGCAAATCACGGTAAGCGGTGATTGATTTAAAGGTCCACGCTTCATTCATCATATAATCAACATTGAAGCTGATTCCATAATGGCGAAGTTCCTGGTTCTCGTCATTGGTAAATGAGGAACGCCCTTGAAAGTTATATTCCCCGGTTTCCGGCAGATATAACAGCACCGGATTGGCCAAATCAGCAAAATCAACAGCAACCAATGGTGCTTCGGCACGACCTAAAGTCAAGGCATTTTCCTGATCGGTGTAATCAAAGGATAAAGTCCAGTTTAATTGTGAAGTGGGGTTAGAATCAATAATCACCCGGGCTGCCGTGTTGTCACGGTCATTATAATGTTGACCGGTTAAGGGGTCGGTGACATAGCCATTATCCAAGGTGTAAACAGAGGAAAAACTCATGTTGGTGTTTTCACTGATGGCACCGGTTAAATAGGCACTACCGGAAGTTTTGCTGTAATCGCCATAAAGTAATTCAAACTCACCGCCAAAGACTTCAGATGGCTTTCGGGTAATGACATTAACGGCACCACCAATGGTGTTTTTGCCATACAAAGTACCCTGTGGTCCACGCAGAACCTCAATACGGTCAACGTCATACAAACTCAATAAAGCACCTTGAATACGTGACATATAAACACCGTCCACGTAAATCCCAACACCCGGATCAAATGTTTGTAATGCGTCAGGCTGACCAATACCACGGATATAAATATTGGCACTGGATGCTGAGCCACGACCTTGCACCAAATTCATATTGGGCACCGCGCCTTTTAACGCATCTAAATTATCCGCTTGGGCATCTTGTAAGTCTTCACGGCTAAAATTAGTGACCGCCACCGGCACATCTTGGGCTGACTCTTCGGTACGTCGTGCGGTGACTTTAACGTCATCTAAGGCCAGGGTGTCGGATTGTTCTTGCTCATTGGCCTCGGCATCAGATTGGGCCAGTGCCACACTGCTGATACCTAAACCCAAAACCGATGCCATTAAAATTTGGCTCACGGCTTTGCTTAATTTTGACTGTTTCATAATGGTGTCCCCATAAAAATAAATTGTCCAATCCCTATAATACAACAAATATTTAACTTTTTTCAACAAGTGTTTAATTATTCAACCGCTAATCACCCGCTTAAGCGTGCTAAAATGCATTTTTCGATTTATTGAGTCACCCCTGTAATCGCATGGCTAAACAATCATCTACCAAAGATCGCATCTTAAATGCCGCAGAAAAGCTCTTTGCAACGCGTGGTTTCTACGGCGTATCGATCCGCCAAATCACCACCGAAGCCGATGTTGACCCGGCTTTGGCCAGTTACCATTTTGGTAAGAAAAAGGATATTTTTAATGCCGTGATGCTGCGCCGTGCCGAAGTCTTAAACCGCGAACGGATTGCCATGTTGGATGATTGTATTCGCCGCGCAAAACCCAACCCGGCACCCTTACATGAAATCATCGATGCCTTTACCCACGCCTTACTAAATCGCGCCACCCAGGGTGGGCAAGGTTGGAAACATTATTTTGCCATCATCGCACAAATTAACAACCACCCGGAACTGGGCGGTATTATTATGACCCAATACTTTGACCCTTTGGCGAAAAAATTTATTGCCGCGATTCAACAAACCATGCCCGACAGTCAGCCGCAAGATCTTTACTGGTGCTATCATTTTTTATCCGGTGCCTTGACCTTAACCTTTTCCGGCACCGAACGAATTAATAATTTATCTGATGGCTTATGCCCGCCATCGGATTTATATGCAGTCCATGATCGCCTGGTCCCTTTTATTACGGCCGGCTTTAAAGTTTTTGCAAAACCCCATAAAATAACACCATGACAAACAACAAAATAAAAAGAAACCCGGGCACTGAACTGAATTTTGATTGGATCAATAATATTCAAGCCAACACCAGTGCCACCGAACGCCGTGCCGCCACCTTAGGTGCCCGCCGTTCCATCAAAAAAAATCATCAGGCGGCCTGGCTCATCAAGGCCATCGGATTAATTGATTTAACCACCCTGGCCGGAGATGACACCGAACAGCGGGTTCGCCGATTGTGTGCCAAGGCCAGGAATCCACTGCGTCAGGATTTAAAAGATGCCTTGGGTATTGGCGATATGACACTAACCACTGCCGCTGTTTGTGTTTACCATGATATGCTGGCCACCGCACATAAAGCCCTACAAGGGACAGGCATCCATTTGGCCGCTGTCTCCACCGGTTTTCCCGCCGGTTTAACACCCCATGAATTAAAAGTCGCCGAGATTACGGCTTCAGTGGCCGCCGGTGCTGATGAAATTGATGTGGTCATTACCCGAAAACATGTGTTTCAGCAAAACTGGCAAGCTTTGTACAATGAAGTAAAAGAATACCGCCATGCCTGCGGCCAGGCCCATTTAAAAACCATTCTGGCCACCGGCGAATTGGCGACCTTACGCAACGTTGCTAAAGCCTCGATGGTGTGCATGATGGCCGGTGCCGACTTTATAAAAACTTCCACCGGCAAAGAAAGTGTTAACGCCACCCTACCGGTGTCGCTCACCATGATTCGCCAAATCCGTGATTATTTAGATTTAACCGGCCACCAGATCGGTTACAAACCCGCCGGCGGCATCAGCAAAGCCAAAGATGCCCTGGTTTATTTATCCATGATGAAGGAAGAGCTTGGTAATGACTGGCTGGAACCTGAGTTATTCCGTTTCGGCGCCTCCAGTTTGCTCGGCGACATTGAGCGGCAGTTGGAACATCATGTCACCGGCCATTATTCAGCCGCCCATCGTCACGCCATGGGATAGTGCTTAGATTAAAAATACTATGAATATAAAAGAGATATTAAAAACCATGGAATACGGCAGCGCACCGGAAAGTCAAACCACCGCCCAGGACTGGTTACAACAATCACCCTTTGGTCATTTCATTAATAATAAATGGCTTACAGGCAATAATCATTTTGACAGCATTAATCCGGCCAGCGGAGACCGGCTGGCACAAATCAGCCAGGCCGATAAAACCGTGGTTAATAAAGCCGTTAAAGCGGCCGAACAAGCGGCGCCCAAATGGCAAGCCTTAAGCGGCCATCAGCGTGCCAAGTATTTATATGCCCTGGCCCGCTTAATCCAAAAAAATGCCCGTATTTTATCGGTTCTGGAATCCCTCGATAACGGCAAGCCCATTCGGGAAAGCCGTGACATTGATATCCCTTTGGCCGCCCGTCATTTTTACCACCACGCCGGTTGGGCACAATTACTGGACAGCGAACTACCGGACCATGAGCCGTTGGGGGTGGTTGGTCAAGTGATACCCTGGAATTTCCCGATGTTGATGCTGGCCTGGAAAATTGCCCCGGCCATTGCCACCGGCAACACCGTGGTATTAAAACCGGCGGAACAAACCTCGTTAACTGCCTTGTATTTTGCTGAACTCTGCCAACAAGCCAAGTTACCGGACGGTGTTGTTAATATCATCACCGGGGACGGTCGTGTCGGTGCAGCCATTGTTAACCAT
>QQUO01000181.1 GCA_008501575.1 Pseudomonadota bacterium | reverse complement strand
CATGGTCAAAATTAGCAATTCACTCAAAAAATAACCGCTTCAGATGGCATCAATGACGATCAATGTTGTTATGCTGTTGATATTGAAGGTGATTGGGCTGTGATAGGTGCACCATACAGCAGAAGAGGCGGTCTAGGCCACCGCAAAGGAGCGGTCTACATCTACCTCTTCAATGGAATTAATTGGGTAGAAAATCAAATACTGGCTTCTGGATACAAACACTTTGGCTTTGACATCAGTATTAATGGGGACAAAATGCTAATTGGTGCTCCAGAAACTATAGAGATAGGTAGTGATAAAGCTGGTTCTGTCTTCGTCTATGAAAACATTAATTCTGTTTGGGTAGAAACTGATCACCTTTTAGCTCCCATTGGGAATCAAAGTGAATGGTTTGGGAGTTCTGTTAGCTTATCAGACACTTGGGCCTTGATAGGTTCGCCATCTGATAACACCAATGGTTATAGAGCCGGAGCCGCACAACTTTACCATTTAATTAATGGCATCTGGGTCGAGGACATTAAAATATTCCCGGCTGACCCAGCTGCAAACGATTACTTTGGAGATGACGTTGCTATAGACAATAATAAGATTGTGATTGGTGCTCATAGAAAACAGTTTACAAATTATTCTCGTTTAGGTGCTGTATTTGCATACAATTTCGATGGGAACCTATGGCAGCAACAGCAAAAAATTATGCCTAGTGACCTGACTGATAACAAATATTTTGGTAGTGCAGTTGCGCTTAACGGTGAAACGCTTATGATTGGTGCCCAAAGCGATGGGGAGCTGGCAAACGGTTCAGGGGCAGCGTATCAATTTAGTTTAAGTAATGACCAGTGGGTTGAGTCCAATAAGATCTTTGCCCCAGATGCAGCTCAAGGTGACCAATTTGGCTATGCCCTAGACATTTCATCAGCAGATAAACTCATCGTGTCTGCAATTCATGATGATGATCACGGCCCGCAATCCGGAGCAGTCCACATCTATCAACTTAATGTGGGCGATTTGATTTATCAAAATTCATTTGAATCTAACCAATAAACCTCTACTGTAGCAGGGTGATACAAAATCACCCCAACAAATAAAGGGCCAGTACCTTTTATCTTAGACCAAGGCGTCCCCGGCATCCACTTCTACACCCTCAACCGCGCCAAAGCGACCTTGGATGTGGTGCGGGCTTTGGGTGGGTGATATTTTAGTAGGATGGGCTCTGCCCATCAAAAACCAATGGTAATGTTGTGATGGTCGGCGCCCATCCTACTTGGCTCAAGCGTCTTCTGTAACACCAGGTTAAAAGCTACGAAGCGGTTCTGGCGCCAGCAATTGACGTGACAGGTTCCTTCATCTGCTTCAACTTCATATTAGGTAGACTCTCGATCAGGCTTCATATGGATAAAGTATACAGTCGTAAAAACACCTGCGAGGAATAACAAGAAAAATACCGAAGCGGCAAATATAGGAACTTCTACTGTTACGCCGCGAGACTCAAGCAGCGCTGTCAATTGTGCATTGCTCTCTGCGATATAGATGCTCATTGCCGTTACTGAAAGGGACGCGAGCAAATACAAGATGGTAACCAGCCATCGCATTAATCTGGTCAAAAGGTTTCTGCCAGCGAACACTGCGACTATTGTGGCAAACGTGATTGTGAGCCAAGTTTCAAACTGGGTGGCCAAGGCGGCTTCATTTACGCGAATTAGTTCAAGGGCTTCGACAACGGTTAACGTTTCCATTGGTCCACCTAACAATTTATTAAACATACATTTTAATCATTTTTGCAGTTTAATTTCAGCTTTTTAGGGCCTTTTAGGGCCTTATCGACTGTTATAACGACATATCTCCTGTAATTTGTATGCTTTTATCCGAACTATTCGGGATTGCCCGCGTTACCACAAGCAAGAGACTGTGAAATAATTTATGAAAACCACAACATTTCAGTAAAGCTGGTTGCACTGCACAGACTCATCTGCCTAAATTTTACATTGCGATAGGCTCGACGAACACACCCCTGCACCCCTCTCACCAACAGTAGGGCCTTTAAGGCAGAGGGGACTAGTTTTGCTCTTTTATTCTTCAAAAATCTAAAAAATCAGTGAATGCTATTTCCCTTCTGGAGTATCGTAAGATGGGCTCCGCCCATCAAAAACTAATGATGGCATTGTGATGGGCGGAGCCCATCCTACATGGCTTATTTTGGGTGTTTTTCATGTTACCAATCAAACAACACATCAGGACATTGCATTTAACCATAGGCCTCTCTAAAATGCAGGTTCATTGCGCTGTTTCTGAGTTAGACCGTACCCATGAAAAAAATAACCCCTGAATTTTTACGTGATGCCATTATTGGTGTTGATGCGCCGTTTTGTACGCCGTTTGGTGAGCGTTTGATGACTTATTGTGATTACACCGCTTCAGGACGTGCCTTGTTGTTTATTGAAAAGTATTTGATGCGATTGCAGCGGAACTATGCCAATACCCACACGGAAGATGATATGACCGGGCGTTCCATGACGCAGTTGTTGGAAGAAGCGGAGCAGCAAATTAAAGATGCGGTTGGTGCCAATAAAGATGACCGGATTATTTGTGTCGGCACCGGCGCCACCGGGGCCATCACCAAATTACAGCAAATTTTAGGCACCTATTTACCGCCGGCGACACGCGCACAAATTGAGGCCTCGGCGGATTGTGATCTGAATAAAATCAAAGCCCTGGCACCGGTGGTGTTTTTAGGGCCTTATGAGCATCACTCCAATGAAATTTCCTGGCGTGACGGTTTATGTGAAGTGGTGGAATTAGACCTCGATGATCACGGTCATGCCGACATTAAACAACTTGAACAACTTTTACAAAAGGATGCCTATAAAAATCGCTTAAAAATCGGCACCTTTTCAGCCGCCTCGAATGTGACCGGCTTAATTTCGCATACCCGCGACTTGGCGCGTTTAATGCATAAATATGACGGCCTGGCCTTCTTTGATTATGCCGCCAGTGCGCCGTATGTGGACATTGATATGCACCCGGATGATGACCCTGAAGGCTATTACGATGCGGTGTTTATGTCGCCGCATAAGTTTTTGGGCGGGCCCGGCTCATCCGGTGTTTTGGTGTTTAATAAAAAGATTTATAACCCGAAACTTAATCCCACAGTCTCCGGCGGTGGTACGGTCAGTTATGTGGCGCGTCATGACCATGATTTTATCGATGACATCGAAGAGCGCGAAAAAGCCGGTACCCCGGGTGTACTACAAATCATGCGCGCGGCGCTATGTTTTGCGGTGAAGCAACAAATCACGGTCGCTCAAATCCATGACCGTGAACAACACTGGCTCAAACAGGCCTTCACCTCCTGGCAAGCGCATCCCCGTATTGAAATACTGGGCAATCAAAACCCTGAAAACCGGGTGGGTATCGTTTCCTTTAATATTAAAACCGCCTCCGGTAAATACCTGCACCCAAAATTCGTCACAGTTCTACTCAATGATTTATTTGGCATCCAATCCCGTGCCGGTTGTTCCTGTGCCGGCCCCTATGGCCACCAGTTATTGGGTATCGATGAAAACACCTCAGAACAATACCGTGATTTGATTCAACAGGGTTATCACGGCATTAAACCGGGATGGTGTCGGGTCAGTTTTCACTACGCCATGGATGCTGCAGAGGTTCAGTTTATTATTGACTGTGTTCGGTTTATTGCCGATAACGGCACGGATTTCCTACCCTGGTATAAATTCTGCTTAAAACAAGCAAGCTGGGACCATATTGAAGGTGATGATAATTGTCCGAAACTGTCCTTAAAAGCCGCCTTTGATCGTCATGATGAAACTCCACAACCTTTGTCAGCAGGAATTCGCAAGGCCTTGTACGCACAATTTCTGCAAGAAGCTGAGCGTTTAAAAACGGAAGCCAAATCCCTGCCGGTGAGACAACCGCAGAATTTACCGGAAATTGAGCACCTCAATCAATTTATCGTGTGATAAACACCGGCGATCTGTTTGCACAGTGCAACCTTCCTAATCAAAACCTGCTGCCGCAGGATGGGGAGGTCTATTACCATGGCGTGGTCTTCGATCAGACGCAAGCCGACCACTATTTCAAGCAATTAATGCAGGACATCGATTGGCAGGCGGACCAGGCGCAATTCGCTGGCAAAATAATCAAAACAGCCCGAAAGGTCGCGTGGCATGGCGACCAGGCTTTTCGTTATCGCTATTCAGGTGTGGAAAAAATTGCTAAGCCGTGGACGCCGACTTTATTGTCAATAAAAGAAATCATCGAAAAGAAAAGTAAAACAACCTATAACAGCTGTTTATTAAATTTATACCACGACGGATCTGAGGGCATGGCCTGGCACAGTGACGGTGAAAAAGACCTCAGGGAAGGCGCTGCCATTGCCTCCGTCAGCTTCGGTGCCGAACGCCGTTTTATGTTCAAACACAAACAGAGCAAACAAAAAGTGGCGATTGTATTGGCCCACGGCAGTTTGTTGATTATGCAAGGTGAAACCCAAAAACATTGGCTGCACCGTTTACCGCCGACCATGAAAGTCACCGAACCCCGTATTAACCTGACTTTTCGGACCATAGAGCAATAAGAAAACAATCTCATCCAACTTAGGGTAACTCAGTAAAAACCACCTCGTTCCCACGCTCCGGCGTGGGAACGCATAGGTTAATTTTAGTATATGCGTCCCCACGCAGAGCATGGGGACGCGGTTATTTCGGTATAGGGGACGGAGACCTGAATTAAGCCCGTTGATTATTTTCCAAAGCGGCAATCCGGTCTTCCAAAGGCGGATGGGTGGCGAATAATTTCATCATCAACTGTTTACCACCGGAAATACCAAAAGCGGCAAACTCACCTTCCAGTTTTTCGGTGCGTGAGCTGCGCTGTAAGGCTTTTAAGGCATCAATCATATTTTGATTACCGGCCAAACGTGAACCGCCCTCATCGGCATGGAATTCGCGCCATCGGGAAAAAGCATTGACAATAATAGCGGCTAAAAAACCCAATAGAATTTGAGCAATAATGGTACCAATAAACGAGCCCATGGTATAACCGGCGCCATCATCATCACGGGTGGCAGCACCAATGGCATAACCAATAATGCGCGAGAAGAAAATCACAAAGGCGTTTAACACCCCTTGAATCAGGGCCATGGTCACCATATCGCCGTTGGCCACATGCGCCACTTCATGACCCAGCACCGCTTCCACTTCATTGCGCTTCATGGTTTGCAACAAACCGGTGCTGACCGCGACCAGCGCATCATTTTTCTTCATGCCGGTGGCAAAGGCATTGGGTGAATCAGACGGGAAAATACCCACTTCCGGCATACCGATACCGGCGGCCTGGGCTTGACGTTTCACCGTATCGACCAACCATTGCTCATCGACATTTCTGGGCTGTTCAATGACTTGCACACCCATGGCTTTTTTAGCCATCCATTTGGACAAGGCCAATGAGATAAAGGAGCCCACCGAACCCCATAACAATGAGAATATCGCCAAAGCCCGATAATCCAAACCTTTTGCCGTTAAATAACCATCAAAACCAAATATCCGCATAACGATGGTTATGACCGCTAAAATGGCGATGTTGGTGGCGACAAATAATAAAACTCTTTTCATTTTTTACACTCGATAGATAACATAAAACGGCCCATTAGACCCCACAAAACTTAACTGGTTTCAGAAAGAATAATTGTCGGTAAACTTATCCAAATTTTTCCTATAAAAAGCGTACCGCTTTAGATTTTAAAAACGGGATGTTAAACTGTACATGATTATTATCCATGATTTAAATTAAAACAAACCACCCAGTTTATCGCCGATACTACCCAGACTACCGCCGAGAATGTCTTTAATCGGTGATGGGTCATCATCCGGTGTTTCTGTGTTTTTATCGGTAATTAAACGGATTAAATAAGGCATAATAATGGCCACAATACCGGTGGCTTTAGAACCTGAAAAGCCCAGTTTTTTCTGTAAACCATCAACAATTCCACCGGTTATGGAAGCCTGTAAAGAATCCGCTTCCTTATTATTGTCGCGATTACTGAATAAACTCATAACCCCATCCAAACCCTGATCGAGCATATTTTCACCGACTTTTTTTGTGGCTTGCTCTTTGACCACATCGAATATTCCGCTCAATTCAGATGAACTGACCCCTTCTTTTTCCTGCAACTGGCCACCCACTTGTTGTTTAAGCTGGTTCATTATGGCATCGATCATGATTAACTCCTGTTGTTCGTTTTAAAATTAAAATTATAGCATTTTGTCTGTTGAAAATAGTTTAAATGCACTCTTTTTGGCATTGAAAAAAATCAAAGAATTTAACAAGAAACACCATACAGTGTGATATAGTGCGCGCCTTTATGCGTTTCCACCCTTTTTATGTCCACAGAAAAAATCAGAAATATCGCCATTATTGCCCATGTTGATCACGGCAAAACCACTTTAGTTGATTGCTTATTAAAACAATCAGGCACTTTCGATGACCGTGCCGATGATCCGAATCGGATGATGGACTCCGGCGATCTGGAAAAAGAGCGGGGTATCACCATTCTCTCAAAAAACACCTCAATTGACTGGGAAGGCTATAAAATTAATATTGTCGACACCCCGGGCCATGCTGACTTTGGCGGCGAAGTTGAACGGGTTCTGAGTATGGTGGATTCGGTTTTGTTACTGGTGGACGCCGTGGATGGCCCGATGCCTCAAACCCGATTTGTGACCGCCAAGGCCTTTGAAATGGGCTTTACCCCGGTGGTTGTGGTCAATAAAGTTGACCGTGAAGGTGCCAGAATTCAGTGGGTGATTGACCAAACTTTT
>QQUO01000246.1 GCA_008501575.1 Pseudomonadota bacterium | reverse complement strand
TGAAAACCGTGGCCATCTTTTTTGTAAATTTTTTCATATGATTTACCGGCTTTTTCCAATTGCTTTTCAAGAAAATAAGCATTCTCAATGGGAACTCGAACATCTTCAGTGCCATGCACCAAGAGCAAAGCGGCTTTAATCTTATCCGCATGCAAAGCCGGTGATCTGGCATCCAATACGGATTTTTCGGTACTTCCAAAACTTTGTTTTTTGAAATTTTCTTTGGCTTTGGGGCGACCTTTAAAAGAATCGGCTTTATCCCATTGTAATTCGATTTCATATAAACCGGCATCGGGGATTGAGCATTTGTATAAATCAGGTTCACGAACAACGGCATTTAAAGCGGCATAACCACCATAACTGACCCCATGAATACATAAGCGCTCTTTATCCGCATAGCCTTTATTAACAGCCCATAAAGTGGCATCGGTTAAATCATCTTGCATGGTGGTGCCCCATTCACCATATCCGGCTTCTCGAAAATCTTCTCCGTAGCCACCGGATCCCCGGTAGTTGAGTTGAATCACTAAATAACCCCGTGATGCAAATAATTGGGCACGGGCATCCCAACCCCAACGATCAATGGCACCATATGGCCCACCGTGTGGGTAGATGATTAGAGGCAGGTTTTTAAGTTCTTTGCCCGGTGGCAACGTCATTTGCCCATACATTTTTAAGCCATCACGAGCTTCCAGAATAAAGGGTTCAACAGTGGCCATTTTTTTTGGGTCAATGCTGGTTTTACTGTTGGATAAAAACTCAATTTTATTATTTTTTAAATCGTATAAATAATGGGTTCCGGGGTTTTTATCACTGTAAGTGCGCAAAGTGGCCATTTTGTGATTTTTGGTATAACTGCTTATATCAATTTCCTGACCTTTAAAGGTGGCACGCAACTGTTTATGTAACTGGATATCTGCTTGGTTGGCTTTATTATCAATATAAAAATAACCCGGATAACCCGCTTCATAAGTGACACCAATTATTTGATCATCGCGCCCAAAAAGTGTGCCGTTGATATCGACATCTTCATGTCGAAATAGTTTGGTGATACTGTTGTCTTTATAATCAAAAACGAATAAACCGGTGTTGCCATTGTGGTCTAAATCATGGTTGGAAACAAAATAGAATTTTGAATTGTCTTTGTTAAAACCCAGACCATCGATATCCGGTTGTTTGTTATGCTGAACATCCAGTTCCAGTATTTGCCAGTCACCTTTTTTATTTTTAATGTGTAAATAGGTGATGTCATCGTCAAAATCATGGAGTTCAACAGGATCATATTCGAGTGCAAACCGTGGATTTTCATCACTGTCAACTGCAATATAAGCGATACGGGATTTCAAACCACCCTTTATTTTTGGTGAATCTGGTACATAATGAAGTTTACCCGTATTAATATTTAAGCGTTGCAGTTTTGCACTGAAATTATCCGCATAATGATGTTTCGAAATCAATACGTAGTCCTTTTGATCCTCTAATAGCGAAACTGTTCTGATATAAGAATTTTGAAAGTCCCACAGCATTTTTCTGTTTTTCCCATTATAGTCAGCGCTAAATAATTCAGGGTATTTGCGAGCCCCATCCAACCAACCGGTAATACGCTGACTCTGAATAATGAGCCTTTTATTGTTGCCCCAATAAAAGAATCCGACTTCACGATTAGGACCCATTTCGAAAGAATAAATACCCTCTTTGGTTTTCATGTCCATAACACCGAGATTAATCGATGAGTCCTGTTCATAGGTAAATGCCATGTGTTTACCATCCGGAGAAATTTTCATGCTGATAAAATCAGATTTGGCGGCGAAATTTTCGACTGGTATCAGTTCGGCCCGGCTGTTGAGGGTGAATATCAATAAGGCAATAGCGATTATTTTATTTGGCATAATGTTGTCTTTGTAATGTGTGAAAGGAAATAATGCTTGTACTTGCAATTAGGCAAATGATGGCATTCTAATCAATTGTCTTGTGCTTTGACAATTTCTTTTTTCATAATAAGTAGGTTGCCGTAACCGTCCTTGGGGGTGGCAAATTCCCATGAATCCATAACTGTATCAATAAAATTGATGCCCATTTGTCCGGGTTTTAGTTGTGCTAAATCGCGGGGCTTTATGGTGCTGTCATAGACTTCGGGGGCGAAATCACGCAGATAAAATCCCAAGGTACTGTTTTGCCGTAAGATGGCCAGTTCAACTTCCCCGTCTTCGGTGTTTTTGTAGGCGTGTCTAATAATATTGGTGATGGCCTCATCCAGAGCTAAAATAATTTTTTGTTGTTGAGCGGCATCAAAACCGACCGATGCCACGATGTCGTTGACTTGTTTTCTGACCGATTTTAATTCACAAGGATCTGCCATAAAGCGAATATTTAAGAGGATATGTTCTGTGAGATGGTTGCGTTTTTCAATGAGTATTATGGTGGCATCATCATTGAGACGATTGCGGCGGGTGGTGGTAATCAGTTTGCCGATTCTCACTTCGGGCGCTTCCGATTCAATGGCCCTGATATGTTTAATGACCCCGGCCAGTTCCATGCGTTGATCGTGTTCATCTCGGGCATCGGTTAAGCCGTCAGTGAGCACATAAAGACCACCTTTATTAAGGACTTTGGATTGCTGCTCAAAAGAGATGGCGCTGGCTTTAATGCCCAATGGTGGGGCGTCCGCTTGCCAGGTTTCAATTTCACAATCAGGACACATATAAATCACCGGTGGCAGCCCGGCATTGGACCAAGTGACGGTGTCTGTTTTGGGGTGGTAATAACCCACTGCGGCACAAACAAACAAGCCCCGTGATGCTTTTTCACACAGTTCTTTATTGGCTTTGGCCAACCATTGACCCGGCGGCAGCTGATCTTTTCCAATCCAGCGCAATAAACTGCTGGCGCGCACCATGAGCATGGCGGCATCCACGCCTTTTCCCGAAACATCACCGATAAAAAATCCCACCGTGCCATCACTTAGTTCAAAAAAATCGTAGAAGTCACCGGATACTTCATTGGCGGATAAATTACTGCCAACCACCGGAAATGGAGGATCTTGCCGTCCCGTTAATAAAGATCGCTGTAAGCGCCTGGCTAATGTCAGTTCTTTTTTAAGACGTTTTTGCTCCACGAACTCAAGGGTGTAGCGGGCATTGGCAATGGCCAGCGCCAATGGGGTGGCCAATAACCGCAAAATATCCACATCACGGGTTTCGAACAGGGCATTATCCTGATGATTTAATAATTGAATTACCCCGATGGTCTGGTCATTATTAATCAGTGGTGAACACAACACTGATCGGGTTTTAAAACCGGTCAATGTGTCCACATGGCAGACAAAGTCCTTGTCTTTCTGGGCATCTTCAATAATTTGGCATTTGCCTTCCGTAAAAGTACGGCCAATGATACCACTGTCTATTTTGATGGACATGTCTGTGATATCTACCGGGCCTGAACTGGCGCGGCAAACTAAATTTTGGTTAGATTTGTCCACTAAAAATACACTGGCGGCTTCGGCATTCATGTAATTGCGAATCCGTTTGACAGCCCGTCTGAGAACTTCGTCGATATTCATGGTGTTGACAAAGTCTTGGCTTAAATCTGCCAGTAAGGTCAGTTGTTGTAAAGTACCGGCTGATTGTTGACCGTCTTCATCGTTAAAAAAAGCTTGTTTTTCGCTCATGGTAATGTGGGTTTATCATCATTTTTAGGGCTTGATGTGGTCTTTTTATTTGACCGTTTAGTTTGGCGTTTTTTGCGAACATTGTGAAAAGTCAGCACAATACCTGATATCGCATATCCGGTAAAGGTAATAAATAAAACCCACGGCATCTTAATGGTCAGTAACACAAAAACCAGCACCAAAAGCAAGATCCATATAAAAGACACGTTTTCCTTAAAGTTTATGGTTTTAAAAGAATAATAACGAAGTCTGGAAACCAGCAACAAGCCCACAATAAAGGTTAAGGGCAGTGCGATAAACCGCAAATCCCGACCAATTAATTCTAAATCAAGACAAATCCACACAAAAGAGGCCAACACCGCAGCCGCAGCCGGTGAGGGCAGTCCCTGAAAATAGGCTTTATCAACAGTACCGATTTGGGTGTTAAAACGGGCCAGTCGTAATGCGGCACAGACGGCGTAAATAAAAGCGGCCAACCAACCAATTTTCCCCAAAACCGGATGAATATCACCCAAATAGATGAGTGACCATTTGAACATCAAAACAGATGGCGCAATGCCGAAGGACACCAAATCAGATAAGGAATCGTATTGCTCGCCAAATTCTGATTGGGTGTTGGTTAAGCGAGCCACACGGCCATCAAGGGCATCCAATAAAGCGGCAATAAAGATACTCAAACAAGCCATTTCATAATTTTCTGCAATGGCTGCAATGATGGCATAATACCCGGAAAATAAAGCCCCGGTGGTGAATAAATTGGGCAATAAATAAATGCCTTTTTTCTTGGCTGTGTCTAATTTGGTCATAATTATTGGTTACTTAACGAATCATTAATTGTACAGAAAATAGAATGGTCATGCTTGCTATTTAGCTTGAAAATTTTTATTATGACGAAGGCCTGACCATATTTCTATGCTTATTATGGCCTGGTATTTTACGATACGTGGAGAACGTTATGAGATTAAGTGTCATTTTATGGTTGTGTGCCTTCAGTGTGACTGCGCTGGCAGCCACCAAAGTTTATAAATGGGTTGATAAGGATGGCAACATTCATTATTCAGAACAAAAGCCTGCTAATCAACAGGTCGACACCTTACAAATCAAGGAAACCAAGCCATCACCTCCACCGCAAAAAACCATGACAGAGTCTGAGGCTGACAACAGTCCGTCAGCCGATGAGGAGCAAGCACAACAACGGGTAGCTGCTGAACAATCATTACAAGCTGCCGATCAGGTTAATAAACAAAAGTTGTGTCAGCAAGCCAAGGACAACAGAGATGCGCTCAATGCCAGTATTCGGGTGGTGCGTATTGACCCTAAAACAGGGCAACAGGTACGGATGAATGACGATGAACGGGTTAGTGCCTTGCAACAAGCTGAACAAGCCATTAAAGAATACTGTCAATAGTGAACTGATGTGTCACCACCGAGGTTGACAGAGACCGCACCGATTAACAACAGTGAACCGCCTTGGTTGGCTGCTTTCCCTTTTATCCAACAACATTGGTCAACCGTTGCTCAGATTAGACAACAATATCCAGTCTTATCGGCATACTGCATTGCTGAGGATTGGCAAAATTCACGCCGCCAAAATGAATCAACCAATTTGCCTGCATTTATGCGCCGTTTTCGCCAAAGCCGTTTGGCTTATGTGGCTGCCCAAGATTTTCAGCAGCCGGTTATTAATCACTTAACCGCCTTACATCGTGTCAGTGAGCTGGCTGATTTCTTAATCCAAAAAGCTTATCAAGCGGCTGTCGCAACAGTTGTCGCACGGTATGGGCTTGTCCGTGACGATCAGGGAAATAATCAGCAATTACAGGTTTTTGCTTTGGGAAAATTAGGTTCTGGTGAATTGAATTACTCCTCAGACATTGATTTGGTATTTATTTATGAACAAGGTGGTCATTCTGATGGTGAAAAAAGTTTAGATGCCGGTCGTTACTATAACCGCATTGGTAAACACATGATTCAACTGCTTGACCAATACACCGACGAGGGACGGGTTTATCAGGTCGATATGCGATTACGGCCCTTTGGCTCAGTGGGCCCCTTATCGTGTTCCTTAGAGGCTTTACATCGTTATTTATTGCATGAGGGGCGGGAATGGGAACGGTTTGCCTGGATGCGAGCTCGCCAGGTTGCCGGTGATTGGCAAGCCGGCGACCGGATTATGTTAACCATTAAGCCATTTATTTACCGCCGTCACCTGGATTATTCGGTATTTGAATCTTTGGCTAAAATTAAAGCCGATATGACCTTATTAACGGATTACCAACAAGATGATTTAAAGTATGGCTTGGGGGGTATTCGTTCGGTTGAGTTTGTGGTGCAATCATTGCAAATGACTTTTGGCGGTCGTGATGAAACGTTACAAGGGGTTTCGATATACCGGCAAATTCAAGGTCTGTATGAAGCCCGAAAATTATCCAGCCATGACATGGAAATATTAAGACATGGTTGGTTATGGTTACGGAAAAGTGAAAATATTTTACAGGCGGTGGATGATTTACCAAAACATGAATTTTCAATGTCTGCCAACTTAAAAGCTCACATTGCACCATTCTTTGGTCAGCCTGATTGGTTTGGTTTTCGCGATCAACTTGAGAAATTCAGAACTCAAATTGATGCCATTTTTCAACAATTATTTGCAGATGTGGCAACAGAGACGGTGGTGTTAACAGCCGCTGAACAGCGCTTGGTAAAAAATAAAATTTCAGAATTGCCGCTACAGCGGTTACCCAAATCAACCGCAGAAAAGGTGCAAGGTGTTTTACAACAAGCCATCCTTATTGGCCGCCAGTCGCAACAAACGGACAGCAAGCAAGATCATCAGGTTTACACACCCGCCGATTCCCGGGATTTTGATCAGGATGAAAGCCCTCCTGATATTGCCTGGCAGCGGTTGATGCAAGTTATTAAAGCCATACTTAAACGCCCCAGCTATTTATCCATGCTGGTTAAAGAACAGACGGTGTTGGTGGCTCTGTTGCGATTATTGCAACAGCATGATTATGTGGCCACCACAGTGGCGCAATTCCCGGTGTTGTTGGAACGCTTATTTGAACCCCATGAATTGCCCAAGAATCTGACAGTTCGGTGGCTGGATAATCAATGGCAACATCAGCGCATGCCCATTGATGATGTGGAGCAGTGGATGGAAGCTTTGCGTTATTTTAAACTCAGTATCCAGTTTTTAATT
>QQUO01000171.1 GCA_008501575.1 Pseudomonadota bacterium | reverse complement strand
GCTTCGGTGCTTTTTCGACATCCACCATACACATTCGACAGTTGGCTGCTATGGATAATTTTTTGTGATAACAAAACCTGGGTACGTTTATACCATGACGATCGGTGGCATGAATTATCATACTGCCTTTATCGGCTAAGACCGTTTGACCATCAATTTCAATGGTAACCTTGTCGTCGGGCACCTGATTGCTTAAATCGGTCATGAAGTTAACCTCTCATTCATTGATTTCTTGTGTTTGACGATGTATTCAAACTCATCCCAATAATATTTTAAGATACCTTGAACCGGCCATGCGGCGGCTTCACCAAAGGCACAAATGGTATGACCTTCAATTTGACCCGCGGCCTGGCGTAGCATTTCGATGTCTTTTTGTTCTCCACCACCGGCTAAGATACGATCTAACATGCGAAACATCCAACCGGTTCCTTCGCGACATGGCGTGCATTGACCACAGGATTCCATGTAATAAAAGCGGGATATGCGCTGACACACTTCCACCATACACGTGCCTTCAGCCATCACTATAACAGCACCGGAGCCCAAACCGGAACCGGCTTCAGCCAAGGCGTCATAGTCCATGGTTAAACCCATCATGACATCGGCAGGTAAGATTTTCATCGAAGATCCACCGGGAATAACAGCTTTCAATTTGCGACCATCCAACACCCCACCGGCTAATTCCAGCAAGTCTTTAAAAGGTGTGCCTAAGGGAATTTCATAGTTGCCGGGTTTATTGACATGCCCGGAAACAGAGAAAATTTTAACACCCCCATTATTGGGCTTACCCAATTCTAAAAACCAGTCAGCACCTTGCCGCATTATCGCCGGAACAGAGGCTAATGATTCTGTGTTATTAATGGTGGTTGGCTTGCCATAGATGCCATAATTTGCGGGAAAGGGCGGTTTATAACGTGGCAGCCCCTTTTTCCCTTCTAAAGACTCCATCAATGCCGTTTCTTCACCGCAGATATAAGCACCGGCGCCATAGGTGCCAATGACATCCACATCAATGCCGGTGTCCTGAATGTTTTTTCCCAATAAACCGGCCTCATAGGCTTCTTTTAATGCCGCTTCAAAATTCTCATAGGGTTCATGATGAAATTCTCCACGCAGGTAGTTATAACCAATTGTTGCTCCCATGGCATAACAGCCGATGGCCATACCTTCAATTAAAGCATGTGGGTTGTAACGTAAGATGTCACGATCGTGACAGGTACCCGGCTCAGATTCATCAGAATTACACAACAGATATTTTTGTCCCGGCGCATCTTTGGGCATAAAGCTCCATTTCAAACCGGTGGGAAATCCGGCCCCACCCCGGCCTCGTAATGACGATGCTTTTATGGTGTTAATGATTTCATCCCGATCAGTTTTTTCTGCCAGAATTTTTTTCCACGCCTGATAACCACCTTTTTCTAAGTAATTGCCAAGTGACGGGTCCTTGTCAGGATTTAAACACACATGAACTTGTTGCATTAATCCAAACCTCCAAGTATTTCATCGATACTTTGTTCGGTTAAATTTTCATAATAATGACCATCTACAATCATCATCGGCGCACCGGTACATGCAGCCACACACTCTTCTTCTTTAACCAAAGTGATGCGACCATCTTCGGTGGTATCACCCAACTTAATGTTGAGTTTATTTTCGGCATATTTAACCACTTTCTCAGCACCGCGTAACATACAAGATATATTGGTGCATATGGAAATTTTATGGCGGCCCACCGGTTGGGTGTGAAACATGGAATAAAATTCCGCGGCCTCGCGAACCCAAACCAATGGAATCTCCAAATATTCGGACACCGCAGCCATCAGTTCGGAACTGATCCAACCAATATTTTGATCTTGCACGGCATGCAAAGCTCCAATCACAGCTGATCGCCGTTGATCATGTGGGTATTTATTCAACCAATAATCAATGGTTGATTTGGTCTCATCCGTTAACAGATGCAGATGAGTTTTTTCTTTATTATGTGGATTGACAACCTGAAACATCAGCGATCTATCTCCCCGAAAACAATATCCATAGTTCCAATAACGGCCACGACATCCGATAACATGTGACCCTTCACCATGTCATTCATGGCTGATAAGTGAGCAAAACCAGGTGCCCTTAATTTAACCCGAAACGGCTTGTTAGAATCATCAGAAATCATGTACACACCAAACTCGCCTTTAGGTGCTTCGACCGCACTGTAAACTTCACCGGCTGGCACGGAATAGCCTTCAGTAAAGAGTTTAAAGTGCATGATGAGCGATTCCATATCTTCTTTCATGGTGGCCCTATTGGGTGGGGCCACTTTATAATTATCAACCATCACCGGGCCGGGATTGTCCCGTAGCCAAGCCACACATTGTTTAATAATGCGCGTTGATTGCGCCATTTCTTCCATACGCACCAAATAACGGTCATAACAATCGCCATTAACCCCCACCGGCACGTCAAAATCAACCTTATCGTAGGCTGCATAGGTTTGTTTTTTACGCAAATCCCATGCCACCCCGCTACCACGCAGCATTGGTCCGGTAAAACCCCAGGCCTTGGCTTGTTCCGGTGTCACCACACCGACGCCGACCGTACGTTGTTTCCAAATTCGGTTTTCCTCTAACAAAGTTCGGTATTCGCCCAACTTATTCGGAAAATCATCAATAAAAGCTTCAATAAAATCAAGCAAAGATCCTTCTCGCCACTCATTAACCTGCGTTAAATCTTTACCTTTCGTCCATTGACTTTCTTTATGTTGAGGCATTTTTTCAGGTAAGTCGCGATAAACACCACCGGGACGATAATAGGTGGCATGTAAACGCGCCCCGGAAACAGCTTCGTACATATCCATGCACATTTCACGTTCCCTAAAGGCATACAAAAACAGCGCCATGGCACCCAAATCAAGACCATGGGTACCAATCCACATCAGGTGATTACGGATTCGGGTTATTTCATCAAACATGGTTCGAATATATTGTGCCCGAATGGGCGCTTCTATATTTAATAGTTTTTCAATGGCATTCACATAGGCATGCTCATTACACATCATGGACACATAATCGAGACGGTCCATATAACCAATGGATTGGTTAAAAGGTTTAGACTCGGCCAGTTTTTCAGTGGCACGATGCAATAAACCCACATGTGGATCGGCATGGGTAATAACCTCACCATCCATTTCTAAAATAAGTCGTAACACACCATGCGCGGCCGGATGTTGCGGCCCAAAGTTCATGGTATAGTTTTTGATTTCAGCCATTATGAATTCTCCTGATCGACTGCATTGTCAACATAACGCGAATCGCGACGAATGGTTTTGGGTACCAACACCCGTGGCTCGATTGATACCGGCTGATACACCACCCGCTTTTTATCTTCATCATACTTAACTTCGACATTTCCAATCAGCGGGAAGTCTTTACGGAAAGGATGACCAATAAATCCATAATCAGTCAGAATTCGCCGCAAATCAGGGTGGCCTTGAAAAATAATACCATATAGATCAAAGGCTTCTCTTTCAAACCAATTCACCCCTGGCCAAATATCAATTAATGACGGCACCACCAACATACCCTCATCCGGGGCATAACACTTCAATGTTAAACGGTGATTTTTACTGATTGATAATAATTGCACCACCACCGCAAAGCGATTGGCAATGGATTCTCGGCGGCGCTCACTCCAGGAAAACCGTCCCGGTCCTTTGCCCCGAATACCCCGACTAAAACCGGTAAAAGTAACATCATCTGTGGGCCATTCTGGCTCACCATAACTGAGGTAATCAACGCCACAGACATCAATACATATATCGAAGTCAAATTCCCGAGCATCCCGCAGGGTTTTGGCCACTTCTAACCAGGCCTCGACCGGCACCGTACAAATGACGCCGTTGTTTGTTTCTTTGATGGTTAGCTCTAAATCACTGAAATGAGAAGCTAAATCCTTACTTAACTGTCTTTTAAAACTACTCATGATGTTCTGGCAATGGTGTTGGTTCGTCTGATTTTCTTTTGCAATTGCAAAATGCCGTAAATTAAGGCCTCCGCAGTGGGTGGGCAACCCGGCACATAAATATCCACCGGTACCACACGGTCACAACCACGCACCACTGAATATGAATAATGATAATAACCACCACCATTGGCACATGAACCCATGGAAATCACATACTTTGGTTCCGGCATTTGGTCGTAAACTTTGCGTAATGCAGGGGCCATTTTATTGACCAGAGTCCCGGCCACAATCATGACATCTGACTGCCTTGGAGAAGGTCTGAAAATCACGCCAAAACGGTCCAAATCGTATCGTGCCGCGCCGGCATGCATCATTTCCACCGCACAACATGCCAGACCAAATGTAACCGGCCATAAAGATCCGGTTCTGGCCCAATGTAATAAATCATCCACCCGCGCCGTGACAAAACCCTTATCTTGCATACCATGATCGACCACTGGCTGCAGAATATTATCGACTATTCCCATTCCAACGCTCCTTTTTTCCACTCATAAACAAAGCCAATGACCAACAGCAATAAAAATAAGAACATAGAAACCAGGCCAAAGGCACCCAATTCAGTTAGGACCACCGCCCACGGAAATAAAAAGGCAATTTCTAAATCGAAAATTATAAACAAGATGGCCACCAAATAGAACCGCACATCGAATTTCATGTGGGCATCATCGAATGCTTCAAATCCACATTCATAAGGCGAAATTTTTTCGTCAGTTGTTTTGCGGGTACCAAACAGCATACCCAACGAAATTAACACCACGCCAAGGCCGACAGAAACGGCCAAAAACAACAATACCGGAAAATATTCGGTAATCATACATCCATCCCAATTCTAATCACTATAAAGGCCCTCACATCAATCGATCGCATAATCGATGTAATGGTCTCTCATATTATTGGTGCCGAAGGCCGGACTTGAACCGGCACGACTGTTAAGCCACTACCCCCTCAAGATAGCGTGTCTACCAATTCCACCACTTCGGCACATAATAAACCACCATATTCATCAAATATCATGGCTTCCAAATCGCACCCGACATGATACGATTCTTTTACTGATTACCGCCTTGATCTTCATCAATCGGCTGCGGTTCAACCACTGTTGCATCTTCATTTGCCGGCGCAACAGGTTCAATATTGTTCTGCTCGACTGTGTCGGCAGATTGCGGTTGTTTTTGTGGCAATCCTTCTAAACTCTCATCACCTTCACTAGGTATTAGAGCGTCCGGTCGCTGTTGATTGTCTATGGTTCCCATAACACCTAAGTCCTGGGCTTCTGATTGCTCAGTGACCCCATGGGTGCTTTGAAAGTCAATGCTGATGGCCATGGTAATGATAAAGAACAAAGTGGCCAGTACCGCGGTGCTTTTTGATAAAAAAGAACTTGAACCCTTGGCACCAAAAACGGTACCCGAAGCGCCACTTCCAAAAGCGGAACCTGCTGTGGCACCCGGACCACGCTGTACCAAAATAAAACCAATCATGGCCATGGTTACCAGCACTTGTATAATGTTTAAAAAATTAATCGTCATGTAATCGTCTCCTGACTTTGGTCTATAACCGCCGTCTTAGCCAAACCACATCAATTCAATTGATTAGTCTGACTGTGTTTTATCCAACAGCTTATTTGCCTGGTGGCAAATCGCCATAAAGTCTTCCGCTTTTAATGAGGCTCCACCGATGAGTCCACCATCGACATCCGGCATAGAAAACAGCTCATAAGCATTACTGCCTTTACAGCTGCCACCATAAAGCAGCCGAATTTGGCGCGCCATTGTAACATCTTTATGTGCCAATTGAGAACGGATAAATTGATGAACTTCCTGGGCTTGCTCAGCGGATGCCGTTAAGCCGGTTCCAATTGCCCATATCGGCTCATAAGCCAGTATACATTGGTCGGCATTTGCAGCGTTCAATAAATCAATAATGGCATTTAATTGGCGCTCGATAACGGCAAAAGTTTCATTATTCTCTCGCTGTTGTTGACTTTCACCCACACAAACCACCGGCATTAAACCCTGTGCCAAAGCTTGTTTAAATTTAGCGCGAACCAATTCATCACTTTCAGCATGATCCTGACGCCGCTCTGAATGACCAATCAACACCAATCGAGCACCCACCTCTTGCAGCATGGCGGCACTGACTTCACCCGTGTGGGCACCGGTGTCATGGGCGCTGACATCCTGGGCGCCGATTAAAATATTCTTGCTTGCGTTGGTCGAGAGCATGGGAAGATAAACATACGGCACGCACAGTGCCACATCAAGGGCATCAATGGATGTATCGAGTGCCATAAAATCCGCCAACCATTGTCTAATCATGGCATGACTACCATGAAGCTTCCAGTTTCCGGCAATCATGAATTTACGCATCATCGCTGCCTTCTGAATCATGACCGGCAGCCTCAACCTCATCCGACTGCAACGAATCATCTTCGTCGTCTTCCATATTAATGATTTTAGCCAGACCCACTAAAGATTCACCTTCGGCCAAACGAATCAAAGTCACACCTTGGGTGTTTCGACCTAAACTTGAAATACCGCTTACAGAAGTTCTCACCAAAGTACCACCATTACTGATGAGCATGACCTGATCTTCAGGCAACACCTGACAGGCACCCACCAAACCACCATTGCGTTCGGATGTTTGAATGGCAATAACACCTTGTCCGCCACGGCGAATGCGTGAAAATTCTTCCAGTTTGGTTTGTTTGCCAAAACCATGTTCGGTGCATGTCAATACCTGGCCTTCCTCCGCCACAAACATTGAAACCACATGTTGTCCTTTTTTCAGGTTAATGCCTTTTACGCCCCGGGCCGTGCGGCCCATGGAGCGCACATCACTTTCATGGAAGCGAATACATTTTCCGGCACTGGAAAACAACAGCACATCCTGATCACCGTTGGTGATTTC
>QQUO01000259.1 GCA_008501575.1 Pseudomonadota bacterium | reverse complement strand
GATTGATAATTATCACTGGTTGCGTGCTGATAAGCGGACTGATGCTAAAGTGTTGTCTTATCTTCAAGCCGAAAATGCCTACACCGCTTCGCAATTAGAGGATGTTGCGCCTCTGGTTGACACCTTATATCAGGAAATCACCGGTCGCATTAAACAAAACGATGAATCGGTGCCCTATCAATTGGATAACTATTGGTATTACAGCCGTTATTCAGAAGGTCAAGAATACCCGATTTATGCCCGAAAACAAGACAGTTTAGAATCCAATGAACAGGTGTTGCTGGATGTCAACGAATTGGCCAAGGATTATGCCTATTACGCCAGCAATAATCAAAAGCCAAGTCCCAACCATAAAATTTACGGATTTTCAGAAGACACCGTCAGTCGTCGTCAGTACGACTTGCGTTTTAAAGATCTTGCCAGTGGCAAAATGTTACCGGATGTGATTAAAAATACCACCGGTTCCATTGCCTGGGCGAAAGACAGTGAAACATTATTTTACACCCGTAAGCATCCCGTTACACTGTTGCCTTATCAAGTATACCGGCATCGCTTAGGGACACCGGTGAGTGAAGACGTGTTGGTCTATGAAGAATCTGATGACACCTTCTATTTGTCCTGCTACACCGCACGCTCCGGTGATTATATTATGATTCAAATTGAATCAACCACCCAAAGTGAAGTCCTCTATTTGGATGCAAATAATCCGACCGGTGCGTTTGCTTCGGTATTGCCCCGTGAGGAAAAACATGAGTATTCGGTGGAGGATTTTAACGGCGATTGGATTATTGTCAGTAATTGGCAGGCCTTAAATTCTCGTGTTATGCGTGCCCCAATTGGTGATTCCCGGGATAAGCAGCAATGGCAAGAAATAATTCCACATGATGATGAAACCCTGATTTATGATGCTGAGGCATTTAAACATTGGTTGGTTGTCGATCAGCGAAGTAATGGCATTAAGCACATCAAAGCCAAACACTGGGTAACGGGTGATGAAAAAATCATATCAGGTGATGAAGCCGTCTCCACCATGTGGGTTGGTTATAATCCACAGCAAGACACCAATACCATGCGCTACAGTTATGATTCGTTCACGCAGCTGAGCAGTGTTTATGAAATGGATTTAAATTCAGATGAAAAAACCTTACTCAAACAAGATGAAATTAATGGCGAATATAACCCCGAAGCGTATCAATCTGAGCGGCTGTTAATTACCGCCAGAGATGGTGCTGAAGTACCGGTTTCACTGGTCTATAAAAAATCAGACAAGGCCTTATCTGAAAGACCCTTATTGGTATATGGTTACGGTTCTTACGGTTATTCCATTGATCCGGGTTTTTCAATCAGTCGCCTGTCATTATTGGATCGTGATTTTATTTATGCGGTGGCACATATTCGAGGCTCCCAGGCCAAAGGACGTGCCTGGTATGAAAACGGTAAAATGTTTCATAAAATGAACACGTTTACTGATTTTATTGATGTTTCAAAAGCCTTGTTGGCGCAAGCTTATGGAGATCCGGAAAGAATGTATGCCTGGGGTGGAAGTGCCGGTGGTTTATTGATGGGTGCAGTGGCCAATATGGATGGCATGCTCTATCACGGCATGATTGCGAGTGTCCCTTTTGTGGATGTGGTGACCACCATGTTGGATGAAAGTTTGCCGTTGACCACCGGTGAATTTGAAGAATGGGGCAACCCTAAAAATAAAGACTCTTATGAATATATGTTGTCCTATTCACCTTATGACCAGGTCAAGGCACAAGATTATCCAAATATTCTGGTGACCACCGGTTTACATGATTCGCAAGTGCAATACTTTGAGCCGGCCAAATGGGTGGCAAAACTGCGCGAATATAAAACTGATAATAATTTGTTATTAATGCGAACCAATATGGACACCGGCCATGGTGGTGCTTCGGGTCGGTTTAGTTACTATAAAGAAACCGCTCAGGATTATGCCTTTTTATTGAAATTAGCAGGCATTAAGCAATAAAACCTGACCTAAATCAAAAAATTAAACTGAGCTTTTAAATATAATGCCCAGCGCATGGGCGTTGTCAGATTGACTTCGCCCCGTTTTAAACTCAACGACTTTTTACAGCCATGTTAGCCAATTCAATTCTTGATAAACTCAGCCAGAAACTCAGCGATCAATACAGTGAAGCTGAATTGATTTTAAAAGCCGAAATGGCGCAACAAATCATTGATTTAAAGCAACAAAAAAATGCCCTGATATTGGGTCATAATTACATGGAACCGGCTTTATTTCATACGGTTCCTGATTTCACCGGTGATTCGCTGGAGTTATCAAGAAAGGCAGCAGAAACGGACAAAGACATTATCGTCTTTTGCGGGGTCGAATTTATGGCGGAAACAGCCAAGATACTGAGCCCTGATAAAACAGTTTTGGTGCCCTCAAATAAAGCCGGCTGTTCATTGGCTGAGTCAATCACTGCCGCAGATGTCCGCGAATTAAAACGCCGTTTTCCCGGTGTGCCGGTGGTGACATATATAAACACCTATGCCGATGTTAAAGCAGAAACGGATATTTGCTGCACTTCCGGCAATGCCAAACAAGTGGTGGAGTCACTGAATTCTGATACGGTCATATTTCTACCTGATGAGTATCTGGCCGGCAATATCGCCCGGGAAACGGGCAAACACATTATTTTCCCAAGTAAACATAAAGCCAGGAACAATGATGTGGATGTGCAACTGATTGGCTGGCATGGTCGCTGTGAAGTGCATGATCAGTTCACCGTGGAAGACATTGAACATGTCCGGGCAAGCTATCCCGATGCCAAAGTATTGGCGCACCCTGAATGCAAACCTGAAGTGGTGGCTGCCGCTGATTTCTCAGGCAGTACCACTGCCATGATTAATTATATTCGCGACAAGCAATTGCCCCGCTATTTGTTATTAACAGAGTGTGCCATGGGTGATAATATTCACGCACAAAATCCGAACCGGGAAATGCTCAGGATGTGTCATGTCCGCTGTCCGCATATGAATCAAATTCAACTGAAAGACACCTATAATGCTTTGTTGTTTAATCAATATGAAATTACCATTGCAGAAGATATTCGGCAACGGGCGTTTCAAGCGGTCAATCGTATGTTGCAAATCGGCTAATTGTGGATTCAGCGTTACATCTCGATGATGTATTGATTATCGGCAGTGGTATTGCCGGTCTCAGTACCGCTTTAGAATTGGCCAACTTGGGCGTGTCAGTAACGATAATCAGTCGTTCCCTAATGGCCCAGGACTGTAACAGTCATTGGGCTCAGGGTGGAATTGTTTATCGGGGTGACGGTGATTCGGCAGAACAGCTGGCCACAGATATCCAAACGGCCGGGGGCGGTGTTAATCAATCCGACTTTGTGCAGCATGTGGCTGCTAAAGGCCCCCAGTATGTGCGCTATTTATTGTTAGAACAACTGCGGGTTAATTTTGATCGTGATGCGGATAATAAGCTGGCCATGTGTCAGGAAGCGGCCCATAGCTTGCCACGAATCCTGCATGTTAAAGACAGCACCGGAAAAGCCATTCATGAGGCTTTATTGGCAGCGGTTAAACGTCATAAGAAAATCACTTTATTGACGCAACACACAGCCATCGACCTGATAACTCCGGACCATCACAGTCGCGATAGGCGCAGTCAATACCAGGTAAAGAGTTGTGTTGGTGCTTATGTGTTAGATTCTGTGCAACATCGGGTCAAAAAAATGATGGCTCGTCATACTGTGCTTGCCAGTGGCGGTTTTGGGGATATTTATTTACATTCCAGCAATACCCCCGGCAGCCGGGGAGATGGCCTGGCCATGGCCAATCGAGCCGGTGCCCGAATTATTAATACTGAATTTGTACAATTTCATCCCACCACTTTACATAAGAAGGGTGCGCCTCATTTTCTCATTTCGGAAGCCCTTCGTGGTGCCGGGGCCCGTTTAATTAATGCCCGGGGTGAGCTTTTTATGGCGCGTTATTCCCCCCAATGGCAAGATTTGGCACCACGGGATGTGGTGACACGAAGCATTTTTAAAGAAATGAACCGACTCAACAGCGCTTGTGTTTATTTGGATGTGGGTTCTTATCTGTCTCAGGACGAAATAAAAACAAGATTCCCGGGCATTGAGCAATTTTGTCGACAACATGGTATAGACATCTGCCGACAACCGATACCGGTTACGCCGGCCGCCCACTATGCCTGTGGCGGTATTTGGGTGGATAAGAATGGCATGAGTGATGTCCGCCAGTTATATGCTGTGGGGGAGGTGGCCTGCACCGGTTTACATGGGGCCAACCGTTTGGCCAGTACTTCATTGTTAGAGGGCTTGATAACCGGTTTGGATACGGCACGCTTTATCGCAGAGAATGGCTCAAACAGCCAGGCATATGATGCCAATTTAATTCCACCGTGGCAAATGAACAGTCAGCAAATGGCCGATGAGGTGTTAATTCGCCACGATATTCATCGCATTCAAACCATCATGTGGAATTACGTGGGTATCAGTCGTTCTTCACAACGTCTGCAGCGGGCTTTACGCGAACTGCGCCATTTAGAAAGTGATATTGAACAATTTTATCGCAACTACCAGGTTTCTGACGGCCTGATTGGATTGCGTAATGCGGTACGGACCGCCATTGTTGTGACTTTAGCGGCATGGTCTAATACAGACAGTATTGGCTGTCACTATCGTGAAGACAGTAACCATAAAAACTAACGAGGACGTATCGGCTCATCAGAAATTCTGACGATGGGGGTGTCAGTTAATTGCCAGGTTCCTGTTAAGGGAGTTGGCCACGTGATGGTGCTTTGCCAGGTTTTTTGGCTGAAATCGAAACTCATTTCACCAACATGTTGTAACGCAACGTCGGGTTCGCCACCACAGCCGGGGCATAAGCTGTTACTGGTAAAAAAGCCCAAATTAAAGTGTAATGGACTGCCACCAATGGCCACGTCACTGCTCAGCCATCTGGGCTCGCCCGCCCCATCATATAGATACGGTGTGATCACCGTTTTTTCACCGATGGTGGCCACCCCAACGCCCCAACCGGGTGCATCTTCCCGGGTCCACATACCACTGTAGTTATCTTGTTCAGCAGCCACACTGAATTGTTGCCATTGGATGTTTTCTGAGCCGTTTAAATTATCTAATTGCCATATAACCGTGGCTTCTCGTTCATTGCTAAAGTTGACCTTAAGTTCGCCAACCAATTCAAACTCCACTTCACTGTCAGAAATTTGTGTGGTTTTTAATAAATCACCCTGATAATTAAAACCAGCTAATTCACCGGCTGAAAAATACCAGATGGGTAAACCGGCTTGATCATAAGTAAACCACAACACCTGTATGCGATGATTAAAGATGGCCACAGTAAAGCCACGTCCTGAACTGGCCGGATTATACCAATTGCCGCTATTGGGGCTGATAACCCGATCCGGGTTTTGATAAAAGCGGTCTTTTAATGCCGGCACTGTAATGATTTTATGCGGGCCGTCCATGCCTTGATTTACCACCAACTCACCCAGAAACTCACCCGCCATATCAAACTGTAACAAGGCATTTTTTTCAGCGTCTGCCACAATGAGGCGATTGTCTTGGGTTTGGGTAATACCGGTTAACTGTTGATAGCCAAGAATAAAAGGGTTGGCAAATGTCCCTAAAAATGCACCATTTTGGGAATCAGTCATCATCAGCTGGCCATTTTTGCTGTGAATCATTTGCCCTGAGTCAGTAACAATAAAGGCATAACTTCCCTTTAACCAGTAGCCAGGGGTGTCGCCAAAATGACTTAATTGGTTATCATGTACAGAGCCTTTATAAAGTGTCTGATTGGTTCCCAAAGCATAAAGCATGTCATCATGATAATAAAAATCAATAAGGGTTTCTTCTTGCTCAGCGATGTATAGAGGGCTTAAATAATGGGCTTGACCGGCCAAAGGAACACTAAATTCAGCAAGATAATCATGCTGGCTTTGATCATTGTCGGTGGTGCGGGTTTTAGCCACCCGCAAGCGATTGTCTGGCAAATAAGCCAGGGCTGAAGGAAATCCCGAATTAAGCTGGGTGTTATCCTCAGAATAAGGATAAATCAAGGTGGTCGGTGGATGCCCCCGGTGGCGCAGTGGTATTGATTTAATATGGCTGGCACTACTGTAAATCAGGCGTTGTGCATGCGCATCATAGACCAGGTCGGACTGAAAAGTCAGGTGGCCATCATCAGGCAGCACTTCAATACCCTTGGCGCGACCGGTTTCGGCATCAAAACGTAAAATACGGTTATTATTGACGCTAATGACCAAAATATCCTCACGGGCTTCATCGATATCCGGATAACCATCATTGTCACTGTCTAAATCTGTATTATCGCCAACACCATCTCCATCTGCATCAGACCATTCTGTGGGATCTTGTGGGAATTCATCTTGATTGTCACCGATGCCATCGCCATCACTGTCTTTATGTTCATCGGAATTAAACGGAAAGGCATCCATGTGATTGGCGTAACCATCGCCGTCGATATCAGAATCGGCATTATCACCAACACCATCGCCATCGGAATCGGCCCATTCTGAGAGGTCGAACGGAAAAACATCCAAGGTGTCGCCAACACCGTCACCATCACTGTCTTTATATTCGCTTGGGTCAAAGGGAAATTCATCGTCACGATCAATTACCCCATCCCCATCTGAATCTGTTTGTGAAGGAAGCAATGATTCCGGGTAGGGCGCATTGGATTGAACTGATAAGTACTGACTTACCGGGCCCATTAATTGGGACATGACATTAGCATTGTTGCGCTGTCCTTGAACCCCACAGGCGTCACCGCCACATTGAACATTGGGGTTTGAAAAATAATTCAGTTCTAAAAATCGGTTTGGATTGCCAGTACCGAAGGAACCCATTACGGTGCCGTATTGACCCAGCTTGGCAAACCCGGCGGCATCCGGAATGTATCGGTATTGAGGATCCACATTGTGGTGACCGGCCCCTAAATTATGGCCAATTTCATGCACCATTAATTGATCAGTACATATCGACCAACTGCTGGCTCCA
>QQUO01000070.1 GCA_008501575.1 Pseudomonadota bacterium | reverse complement strand
TTGCGCGTACGCTGTAACAAACAGGTCGTTTAAAGCCCCTTGGGAAAGACTGGGCAAGCCTTTACAATCATGATCACATCCCGCCCCATCGGTTAAATAGGGTTGGGTAAAATAGGCCGTTTTACCTTGTGGCGAACCATCGGCGATGATTTTGGTGCCCTGGACTTTAAAACCATTTTGATAGGTTTTAAAGCGCAAATCATTGTCATTGAGATTGTCATCCAAATCACTAAACCCGGCCAAAGCCACCAAATCAATTTTAAGTTTACCGACATCGGCTTGCGATTGAAAAAACGCCAACGCATTACGATCCGTCATGCCATCCTGGGCAGTGGTCACGCCATTTTTGGCGTAGTAATCCTGGGTTTGCTCAAAATATTGCGCCTGGTGGCTGGCCAAAATCTGTAACATATTCCCAACAAAAGGATACATGGCTGTTTCTTGCACCAAGCCATTGGGTTCATTTGTACCGCTTATTCGATCAATATTGCCGCCCTCGGGATTGGGTGTTTCTGCCGTCACCTGCATGCGCTCTAAGGCCATCGAATTGGCGACACCCATGTGACCGCTGGTGTGCTGTAAATACACCGGATTTTTGGACAACACTTGATCAATTTCACGCTTATTCGGATGGCGTTGTTCCTGCAGCTGACTTTCATCATAACCCCAGCCAAATATCCATTCACCATCGGCTATGTTATGCTCGGCCTTATAGGCTTTAATGGCACTAAGAATATCCTCAATACTGGTGACAGAACCCACCGGCGGCGAATTTAAGTTCACTTGCCCCATGGTATTGGAAACCATGCCAAAGTGACTGTGCGGGTCGATAAAACCCGGTAATAAAGTCCGGCCTTGTAAATCGACCCTGTGGGCTTGGCTAAACTGCTTCTCAGCGGCTTTTAAATCACCAACAAAAGCAATATTGCCTTGTTTTTCGACAAGTGCTTCAACCATTTGTGGCACTTCGCCTTGCATGGTAATGATGTTACCGTTGTAATACAGGCTGGCGTCAGATTGATTTAAGACGCGGTGCTGGCATGCTGTCAAAAACAAAATGACGACCAATATAATGGTTTTTTTATGATTTTTCATAATGGAAAAAGTTGCGCCTTGTTAGATAAAGCAATGACAATGACTTCAGTATAACCAAGTTTTGACTTATATTTTGTTAAATCAGGTGAAAGGTCTGCTAATTTTTTCAGACAGCTTTTTGTCACCGCAGACCATACAATTGCGACCATTGTCTTTGGCTTGATAAAGGGCTTTATCTGCAGCTGATAAGGCTTGATGCCAGGCCTTGTCACCCTCTTCTTTGATTGTGCTAACACCGATTGAAGCAGTCACTGATATATGTTGGTTCTCGTGATAAACATCGGTTTTGGCGATGGCTGTCATCAAACCATCACAAAAACCAGACATCTCGGATTCGGTAATATCATCAGAAATCATCATAAATTCTTCACCACCCCAACGTGCAACCATGCGATTAGGGTTGATAAACTTGCTCAGGGTTTTGGCCAATGCTTTGAGCACCTCATCACCGGCCTCATGACCATATTCATCATTGACCTGTTTAAATAAATCCAAATCAATTAACCACATGAGACGTAGGTTCGGTTGATCAGGTAATTTTCGCGCCGATAACCATTCATTAATGGCCCGCCGATTTCCCACTTGCGTGAGAGAATCTCGGATTGATATGGCATGTAAACGTTTGTTTGTTAAACGCTGCCAGTAGAAAAAAACCACCACCAGAATTGATGCAAAGGCCACCAACAGTAAAATAAATTGGCGGTTATGTTGAACCGCTATCAGCTCAATTTGGTTTTTAGCTTGTTGGGCTTTTAATTCTGCTAACTGCTTGCGTTGTTGACTGTCACTCAGTCGAGCCTGCATCTGGGCCATCGCTTCTTTATTAAAACTATCTTGAAACTCACGATCAATGGCGGCCGCCATTTTACGAACCTGTAATGCTTGATAAGGTTTATTTAAGGATTCATATACATTTGATAAGCTATACAATGGGTTATTAATGCTCAGCAATAACTCGCGATGATCAGGCGTACGGTAAAAATCCCAGGCGGCATTGGCTTGTTGCAAAGCGGCTTGCTTTTGATTTAACTCGATCAAGATTTCTGCGTAAACCACCTGAGACACAGCCCAATCAATGGAGTGAACAGCTTGTGATTTTAATATTGACAGGGTTTTTTCAATGTCTTTTAAAGCCTGCTGATGACTACCGAGGGCATTGTGCGCCGTGGCTAACCCGGTATAAATCTGTGCAACTCGGCTATCAGGCCACTGTGGTGTAATCATGGCAGCCACCGCTTCTAACAGCGGCAAACTTTCGGTATAACGACCTTCACCACTTAAGGTAATGGCCAAATTAAATAACACCGGCGGTCGATATCGATCATCCCCTGAATTAGTCATTAAATCCAGGGCCAGCTGATAATTATCAATGGCCTGTTGATGTTCACGAATTTGAGAGTTTAACACCCCTAAATTAATCAAAATGGGTATTTTTGCAGACTCTAAATTCAATGTCTCAGCCATGGTCATGGCTGATTGATAGTTGTTCACAGCGGCAATTCGATAGCCCATTTGATGAAACACCCCGCCAGCGCGACGTAATAAGGTGATTTTTTCTTCTGAATCTGCCAATCGACCAATCAATCGCTCTAAATCAAGCACTGTACGCAAGGCCGTTTGTGTTTGGTTATTTTTAACATAGGCCCAAGCTGCGCAACCTAAAAAGTGCCCATAGAGAACGGTTTGATTTTCCTGTGACAACTCAGCCAAAGCCATTTGAGCCAAATCAATGGCCTGCTGAGGATCATCATCTTCCAATGATCGACACTCACTCAGTTGCTGCGACCAATCTTGTGCCGCTGACAGCCGATGACTGCTTAACAGCAGCACAGCAATCACCACCGCCAATAAAATATAGTATTGAGATTTTATAAAAATTGTCACACACCCATTCTCAGGAATGGTTAATTAAACCACAGCGAAAAAACCGAACCCATAAAAATATTCATCGGCATGACATTTTTTTGACTTTGGACACTTGGTTTATGCAAATTGGCAGTGAATTAATCGTTAAAACAGGGATTTAGTTATAAAAATTGTCACTATTTCAACACAAGTTCACTGCCATCTTTATAATGTACCGCAAATATACATCCGGCAAGCATATGAAAAAATTATTAGGACTGTGCACACTTTTGTGTACTTCATGGGCATTGAACGCCTCACCATTCACCGAACAACAGACGTTAAAACTTGAACATGATATTCAGTTGTTACAAGAAGCAGCAGTTGGTCAAAACAATTTAAGCTTTTCAAATTACTTTTTACAAAATCTAAAACAGAAACACAGAATTTTCAGCCAGTATTTTGCTGATGCCGATATCCCGCATGAAGAAAAGCAACAAGTCAAAGCGCTCTATCAATCACTGAACGAAACGCTGTCATTGTATTTAAGTGATATCCATCTCTTAAAATTCTCTGAACAAACAATCACACGAGGTAATGGACAAGGCGTCATTACTGGTCGAATCATTGACGCACAAAGCCAATCCCCAATGGAAAATACATATGTTTATCTCTATAACGGTATTGGCGGCTATAAAGGATTAACTCAAACTGACAATTTAGGTCGTTATGTATTCACACAGCTTAGTGCGGATGATTATTATGTGAAAAGTGGCGGCAATAATCTTTATGTCGACCAGTTTTATGGCGATATCATTTGTCCCGGTGGTATTGGTCAAGGCTGTGTTCTTTCTGAACTGCAACCTGTATCACTCACACAAGGTGCGGTTTTAGAAGGGGTTAATATTAATTTGACAAAAAGCGGGATTATATCAGGACAGTTAAATTTAGAAGAAACAGGTGACTCAAGCACCGTAGAACTCTATAACGAAAATGCTGAATTAATAGCCACAACCACTTCAAATTATTCGACTAATAATTATCAGTTCTATATCCCTCCCAACTATAATGACAACTTATATTTAAAATACTCATCTGATAAGCATTTTAATAAATTATATCTTGACGTTCCTTGTGAGGAAGGATGCTCAATATTAAGCGGAACGCCAATTAATGTCAGTCCCTATCAAAGATTAAATCTTGAAAATGTGCAACTGCAAGCGTATGCTGGATTGTCTGGTCAATTTTCTCTTAATACATTAACAGATATTGGTTACCAGTCTGGCTATATTACAATTACTGATACAAACCATGTCGTCATATCCTCTACTTTTGTAAATTTAGATTTCAATGATTGGACATCATCTGCAGTCGATTCTGGACAGTACTTTGCTTACGCCTCTGTTGATGGGTACATTCGTCAATACTATAACCTCAAAAATTGCTATGGCGAAGAATTAGCAGATTGTCCAGAAGTAATACCTGATCTCATAAATCATAATAAAAACATTGTTACTGAACAGATAAATTTTAATCTTGACCAATACGGAACCATTTCAGGCTCTGTAAAAGACAGAGATAATAACAACATATGGAATCCAAAAATAAAAGCATTTGATTTAGATGGGGAACTTCATGGTGGAGGCATTTATATCGATGAAAATAATTATACGGTATGGGGGTTAAAAGATGGCCAATATTATGTAACAGCTTCTTATTATGGCTTCTTAACCAGTTTATATCCCGGTTATGTCTGTATCGATTCACCGTATATGGGATATTGTAACGACACACCACCTGCAAACTCGATTCTAACCGTTACTCAAAATAACCATCTGGAAAACAGAAATATTACAATTTACGAAGGAGCCACAATTCTTTCTCAGGTATTAGATGATAACCAACAACCGTTAAGAAATAAAACGATTGTCCTTATGGACGACCAATACAACATTATAAGACAAGATAGCACAACAAATACTAATGGCATAGTCAGATTAAGTCATTTAACCTTGGGAACATATTATTTAGCCGTAAAAGAGAGCCAACAGTATAAAGCTGGTTTGTATGCAGGGATACATTGTGAAACCTTTGATGATTGCCCATTAAATTTAGCCGCCGAAATCAATTTATCAAGTTATACCGAGCATGGCCCATACCAGATTTCAGTAAACAGCAAACCCGCTTTAATATTTAATTTAACTTCTAATAAAACCAACACACCGATTACAGAAGGCACGATTAAATTATATGATACGCAAGGTAATAAGGTATACAGTGAATCTGTTTCATCATCATCAATAGCAAATCTTTATCCTTCAGCAGGACAATATTACGCGGTCTTTGAACAAGCTTACGCTTCTTACAATAGCGAACTATTCGTCAATAAAGTTTACGGTGGTAATAATTGTTCTGAACAGTGTAATCCTTTATCAGGCTCACTAATTACCATACCGAATCAAGGTAATGTGAATGTTTCGATGAACTTAGATGCGGCTTTTAAAATTTCTGGCACCTTATCTTTGGAAGGAAGTAACACCTCCTACAATTACATTACAGTCAATCTTTACAGAAATAATCAATTAACGGCATCTAACTATATAAACGGCTCTTACCGATCTTACCATTTAGGTACAGAACCGATAAAAATGTCAGCAGAGAAAAACAAATACTATACTCAATTTTATAATAATATTAATTGCCAGGGCACCGATTGTGGACTCAATCAAGCCACTGTTATTCAACCGGCTCTCAATGCTGAAAAAATTGTGGATTTTAATCTAAAACCACTTAACAGTATTCGTGGTCGCGTTACGGACTCACAGAATCAACCCATTGACGATTTTTCAGTTTATTTAATAAATACTTATGGTTTTGTCACGTCCACAAGCACAGATTCAATGGGGCATTATTCATTTAATGGGCTGGAAGCAGACAACTACAATGTGTACACACCGTCTCAAATTAAATACTTACCGACACGGCATACTGGTTCTACCTGTTATCAGAGTTGTGAATTCAGTGCTAATGCAAACATAATTCTGGGAGCCACAGACCACATCACTGACATCGATATTACACCAGTTGATAAAGGCGGCATACAAGTAAATAATCTGAAGTTTCAAGATGGAAGAATTGCCAGTAATTTTAAAATTAAAGTATTTGACAAACAAACAGATCAGCATGTTATTAGCAAACAAACCAATAATGACGGAAACACCGATACTATGTATCTGGGCGCTGGTGATTACTATGTTATTGCAGGCCCTCGATCAAATTATTCTTTTGTACCTCAGACTGCTTATCCAAACATTAATTGTCGGAATATGACTGAGACGGCGTGTGGGCAGGCATCAATTTCTATCAGCATCACAGGATCAGCCATAATTGATTTAAATGACTTTATTTTGAATGATGCTGGATATATAACGGCCACATTAAAAGATGCCGTTAATCAAACAGTTCTTAGTGAAGCAAGGGAATTTAAAGTGTTTAACAGTAATATGGTGCAAGTCTATTCAGGCAATCTTACCAACAATTCAAAAAAATCTTTATTGCCCGGTCAATACTATATCATGGCTTCGCCTTATTCTCAGAGTCAATATACCGCACAACTATATCCCGATGTTTTATGCCCCGGTGGCCTGGGAATAGATTGTGTCTTATCCCAAGGTCAAACGGTAAATATCAATGACAACCAAAATACCAATACGGAATTTTTAATGCACAAAAAGCCCAGTATTACCATCCATACAGTTGATGATTACAGCAGCCAGTCTGTTGAAAGTATCATTCAAATTTATAAAGTACCTGATTACAGTTATCATCAGTCGAATTTAAAATCAGACCATCTCATTCACTTAGATCCGGGCCAATATTATGTCTGGGCTAAACCAAATCACAATACTTATTATAAAAGTACACTCTATCCAAATGTAAAATGTGATGAATATGATTTTAGAGACTGTAATTATTATGCAGCTCAATTAATCGATATTTCACCCTCAGGCCACGTACCCATTACTATAGGCCTCGAATTGAAAAGAGGCTTCAAGGGACAGATGATTAATGGTATTACTCAAATGCCGATAAGCAATGCCACTATAGATTTTTGGCGTTATTATCATCCAAATTATAGTGTTCAT
>QQUO01000248.1 GCA_008501575.1 Pseudomonadota bacterium | reverse complement strand
CGATACAGTGACATCTTTATCGATGCGCACATGATGCCGATGGTCAGTGCCTTATGGTCGGGTGATTTTGAAACAGTGAAAGATTATCCGGTATATTATTTACTGCGTTTTATGGCCAACCATCAGATGTTGCAATTAACCGGTCGACCGCAATGGCGAACCATTACAGGTGGTTCACGGCATTATGTCAACGCCATTGAACAGCACCTGCAAGGACAGGCATTCAAATCGACACCGGTACAATCTGTTGTTCGCCACAGTAATGGTTTGACTATCAAGACTGCTCAGGGCACGGCCGAGTATCGGGCGGTTATTTTTGCCACCCATGTGGATGATACATTGACCTTGTTGCAACAGCCGACGCTTCAGGAAGCGCATGCACTCGGGGGCATACGCTATGTGGATAATGACATGGTCTTGCACACCGATGCAGGCCTGTTGCCGAAAAATAGAAAAGCCTGGGCCAGTTGGTCGGTGAATTATCACGGAGAGAATCATCCCGGCTGTCAGGTCAATTATTATCTGAATCGTTTGCAAAATCTGTCTGTAACATCGCCGGTGATTGTCAGTTTAAACCAGACAGCACGCATCAATCCTCAGTTAACACTGGTGCAAAAAACCTATCGTCACCCGGTCTATGACCGACAAACTCCCTGGTTTCAGAGTCAAATTCAGGCACTTCAAGGTCATAACAACAGTTATTACTGTGGCGCCTATATGGGTTGGGGATTTCATGAAGATGGTGCTGAAAGCGGTGTTCGTGTGGCACAACAAGTAATGGAACACCATGTCACAGGGTAATCAACAAAGGACACAGCCTGAACCTTTGCAGTCCGGGTACTTAGACGGTCAGGTGCTACACCATCGGTTCAGACCCAAAGTGCATCGATTTAGCAATCGCATGTACTGGCATCTGGTGGATGTCAAGCGGTTAGATCACTGGCAACAAGCATCGGTTTTCCGCAGTTGCAATCGGTTTAATGTCTATGCATTTCAACAAACCGATTATGTGAGCAAAGACAATTGTTCCATCCAAAACAAAATAGAAGACTATATAAACCAACAAAGCGGAGCATCTTTTCAAGGCAAAGTGTTGTTAATGAGTCATCCGCGCTTTTTCAACAGGGGTTTTAATTCCGTTAACTTTTATTTTTGTTACCAACAGCATCAGTTGTGTTTCATCGTGTCGGAAATTAACAATACGCCATGGGCAGAAAAACAGCTTTATTTTCATGATTGCCGGCAACAGCAAAATCCACAAACTGGTGAGTATACCTTTGATTTTGACAAGCGCTTTCATATTTCGCCCTTTGTATCGATGGACATTCATTATCAGTGGCGCTTTAAGGTCAATGCCACGGGTGTTGATGTTCATATGACTTTATTTAAAAACGATGAAACCCTGATGTATGTCGGCTTGAAAAGCAAATGGTTGCCGCCGAAACAAGCATCCGGATTACCGATGGGTCTCAAACGTCCGGCACAAGGCTGGAAAATGTGGCTCAATATTTATCTTCAGGCCGCCATATTGTGGCTGAAAAAAATTCCTTTTTATAACCATCCCAATAAACAAAAACCATGACCCAACAAACCTATAAATTAAATGCCGAAGACCGGCAATCTGAATCCACTGCACAAACACGTGTGCATGATCACCGTCGGCCGCTTCGAAGTCGTTTTACCGCCTGGCTTAAAAAACAACTGTTTAAACAGCTTCATGGTATCAAAAATGCCCACTTGATTATTATGGAAGGTGAGCAGCGACATCATTTCGGCGATGAATTATCTGATTTACAGGTCAGTATTGTGGTGCATGACGATGCGTTTTATTCGGCGTTGGTTCTGCAGGGCAGTGTCGGGGCGGCGGAATCGTACAGTCGCGGTGAGTGGGATTGTGATGAATTAACACGGTTAATTCGGGTTTTTGTGCGTAACCGGGATTGGTTAGACAACATTGAAAACGGCAGTGCCCGGTTAAAAAATATGTTGCTAAAAATTGGTCACTATTTCAATAAAAACTCACAACGGGGCAGTGAAAAGAATATCGCGGAGCATTATGATTTGGGTAATGATTTATTTCGTCTGTTTTTAGATGAGCGCATGATGTATTCCTCGGCAGTGTATCAGCGGGCGGAGGATGATTTAGAAACAGCTGCTGAGCGTAAATTGAAAATCATCTGTGAAAAACTACAGCTCAATGACCGGGACCATGTTATTGAAATCGGCACCGGTTGGGGTGGTTTTGCTGTTTATGCGGCCAAAAATTACGGCTGCAGGGTAACCACCACAACCATCTCTGAACAACAGTACCAATACGCTAAAAATCTTGTTGAACAAGCGGGTTTAGCGAATCAGATTACAGTACTTAAAAAAGATTATCGTGAATTAACTGGTCGCTTTGATAAGTTGGTGTCGATTGAAATGGTGGAAGCCGTCGGCCACCAGTACCTGGCCACCTATTTAGAACAATGTGACGCGCTCTTAAACGAAGAAGGTCTGGCGCTGATTCAGGCCATCACTATCGAGGACAGTCGTTACCATCAGGCCCTGAAGTCAGTGGACTTTATAAAAAAACATATTTTTCCGGGCAGCTTTATCCCATCCATCAGTACGCTTGTTGCCACCGCCGGAAACCATACCAGGCTGAAGCTGATCAATCTGGAAGACATTGGCGACAGCTATGCCCGAACCCTGGCGGACTGGCGACACCGTTTTAATCAACAAACCGGTGTTCTTGAAAACCTGGGATATGACCGTGAATTTCGGCGTATGTGGCGGTTTTATTACTGTTACTGCGAGGGTGGTTTTATTGAACGGGCCATCAGCGACGTGCATCTGTTATTGGCTAAACCGGGCAACCAACGACCCATGTGGCGTAAAAGCCTTGTCTAACCCATGAATTCATCCACTTTAAAAACCGTGATTCATGCCATGCTGCTCAATGCCCTGTGGTTTTCCGTGGTTTTGGGAGTGGCTTATGGATTTAAGCTGCCGGCTTTGCTGGTGTTTTTGGTGATTCTGATTGTTACTGCTTATGAAGGCTGGCAACGCAGTGATGTGGTGGCCATGGTCTTTGGTTTGGTGGTGGGTGTTGTCTTGGATGGCTTCTTGCAAATCAGTGGTTGGGTTAATTATGGGCACTGGTTTAATTCACTGTGGTGGTTACCGCCGTATTGGATTCTGATGCTCTGGATTGGTTTTGCCTTGTCATTAAAAATCGGTATGCGTTGGTTGTTCCGAAGCTATTGGCTGGGTGCGGCATTTTTAATTATTGGCGCCCCCTTGAGTTATTTTTCAGCCGCTAAACTGGGCGCGGTGGTGCTACAAAAACCGATGGCCGTGATGCTGTTAATCGCTGTGGGTTGGTGGTTTTATTTCAGTGTTTTATATGGCATCAATAAATCGTGGAGAACGGCGTATGATGTATAGTCATCCAATCATCTTAGCTGCTGCAGCGTGTCTATTGTTACAACTGTCGGCTTTTGTTTATCAGCTTAAAACCCGGCATGCCGACAGCGTCGATATGGCCTGGGCGTGGGGCATTGTGGCCGCGGCGATTATTTACCAATTCACGCTGAATGCGGATATCACTCATCGAATGATGGTGCTGTTATTCCCGATTATCTGGTATGGCCGATTGGGTTGGCATTTACTGGCGCGTTATGACGGTCAGCATGAGGATTCCCGTTATCGACATCTGCGAAATCATTGGTCTGAAAACACGCAAGGAAAGTTCTTTGTCTTTTTTATGTTCCAGGCAAGTTTAAGCATCTTATTTTCATTGCCGGCCTATTGGTTATTGAATACTGAAGCGCTTGCGTTTTGGCAAATGGCGGCGGCAATCGTGATTGGCGGTGGCGCTTTGCTGGGTGAAAGTTTGGCAGATCGACAATTACACCAATTTAAACGCAGTCATGACGCCAGTGAAGTGTGCAATGTCGGCTTGTGGCGTTATTCACGTCACCCCAATTACTTTTTCGAATGGTTACATTGGTTCGTTTACCCGATTTTATTGTGGCACAGCGATTACCTCTGGTATGCCTTCGGCATGGTGGCGTTAATGCTCCTGTTCTTATTAAAACTCACCGGTATTCCATTTTCAGAACAGCAGGCCATTAAAAAACGTGGCTTAGCTTATAAGCGTTATCAACAACGCACCAACAAATTTTTTATAGGACCTGTTAACAATGATGTCTAAACTCATTCAATGGGTGGAGCGTGGCCTGGTACCTGATTTTCTGGTACGTGCCGGTATTCGCCATTTACTTCAAAAACGACTACAGGAGGAATCTGCCTGTCATCCTGAACACGCATCTGTACGGTTTTATGACTTTTTAAATGAACTTAAAACCACAGCGATGGCCATTGAAACCGATAAAGCCAATGAACAACACTACGAAGTGGACGCTGAATTTTATCAATGGGTATTGGGTGATTATGCTAAATATTCATCGGCTTATTATCAGCCGGGTGATGATTTATCAACGGCAGAACGGCGCATGCTGGATTTATATATTGAACGGGCGCAACTCAAGGACGGTCAGCAGATTCTTGAACTGGGCTGTGGCTGGGGTTCGTTGACCTTATTTATGGCCGAACAATTTCCGAAAGCAAAAATTACCGGCGTCTCTAACTCCCATTCGCAACGAGAATACATTATGGGACAGGCACAGGAACGCGGATTAAGTCATGTTGAAATCATCACCTGTGATATCAATGAATTGACGTTAGACCAGCGGTTTGACCGCATCATATCCATTGAAATGTTTGAGCATATTCGAAACTACCAGCAGCTTCTGGCCAACTGTTCTACCTGGTTAAAGTCCGATGGTTTGATGTTTGTGCATATCTTTTGTCATCGATATTTAATGTACCCTTATGAAGTCCACGGTGAAGATGACTGGATGTCTGAATATTTTTTTAGTGGCGGACAAATGCCGGCCCAGGACACGTTTTTGTTTTTTCAGGATGACATGAAAGTGCAACGCCGATGGCTGTTATCAGGTCAGCATTATGAGAAAACATCGAACCACTGGCTCAATAACATGGATCGCAATAAAAACCACATCATGCCGGTATTAGAGCGGGTGTATGGTGATGACGCGGCCTTGTGGTGGCAGCGCTGGCGCATCTTTTTTATGTCATGTGCCGAGTTGTTTGGTTATGATAAAGGTAATCAATGGTTGGTGGGGCATTATCTGTGGTCTGCAAAAAATAAATGAGCAACGCAATTAAAAAAGACAAAGGCTTGGTTAGTAAACTGAATAAGGTCTTTTTTATTCAATTGATTTTTATCAGTTTAGCCACCATCGGCGGTGTTTTTGGCGCCGCCAAAGTGGTGGAAAATGTCCTGATTAAACAGGCGTTACAGGGTGAGGCTCAATTCTTTTGGGAACACCGAGCAAAAAATCCCGATTTTCCACTGCCCAAAACCATGAATCTCACCGGTTACATGGTTAATAACGATGATTTTTCACAGGTGCCGGCACCATTGGCACAGATGCAGGAATCTTACCAAAGGGTTGAGCTCAATCATAAAATGCCGATTGCCTATGTCACCCAAAAGGGCAACCAAAAGCTGTTTCTGGTGTTTGAAGAAGCCCAGGTGTCGAAACTGGCGTTTTATTTTGGTATTACACCCTTGGTGATTGTATTGCTGGTTATTTATTTACCGGCTTTTGTCTCTTATGTGTATTCTAAACGCGCGCTTTCGCCCATATTACAGTTGGTGCGCAAGTTAGAGCAGGTGGATATCTCGCAAACCGGGTTAAGCCGTCTGCACTTTGATGACTTGAATCAAAACGCCAACAACGAAATAGCGACATTGGTGGCCACCTTTGAAAACGTTTCAGGACGCATTGCCGAATTTGTCAATCGCGAGCGAAATTTTTCACGCTATGCCGGTCATGAATTACGCACGCCGCTGGCCGTATTAAAAGGCAATATTGAATTATTAAAAAAACAACCTCTGGCAGCCTCGGCGGAACGTCTGGTTAACCGCATGGAGCCGATGGTGGTTGATATGCAATCCTTGATTGAAGCATTGCTGGTTTTATCGCGGGAAAACCAGGTGACCAATCAACAAGTGACCGTGGTCAATGACCTCCTGAGAAACACTATTGAGCAAGCCATTGCCTTATTTCCCGAAAAAACAGTGCATTTAACCTGGCAGGCCAGGCACCTGATTGAAGCCCCCTTGTCCGAACAGCTGTTTGCCATGATAATCAGTAATTTGGTGCGCAACGCCTGTTTATATTCCGGTGATGAGCCTGAGTTGACGGTCACCATCGATCATAATCACATCATTATTTCGGATAAAGGGAAAGGCATGGATGCCAGAACCCTGGCCCGCATTAAAGAGCCTTTTTATCGTGGTGATGAGTTTGCTGAAAAAGGCTTTGGCCTGGGTCTGTCGATTGTTGATTGGCTGTGCCAACAATGCGGTTGGCAAGTGGCTTTTGAAAGTCAACTGAATGAAGGAACCACAGTTACCTTAACCCTCACCCAGGTGAATAGTTTAGCGACACAGGAGACAAAACAATGAACAACATCACAGTACTGCTGGTGGAAGACCACCTGTCTTTGGCAGAAACCGTCACCGACTTTCTGGAACTGGCCGAAATCACCGTCGATTATGCCGCCGATGGCATCACCGGCCTGCATCTGGCGGTCACCAATCACTATGACGCCCTGATTTTGGATGTCATGCTGCCCGGTATCGAAGGCTTTGAAATCTGCCAAAAAGTTCGCAAAGAAGCCCGCTCTGATGTACCGATTATTATGCTCACCGCCCGCGACCAAATCGACGACAAAATCACCGGCTTTGATTCCGGTGCCGATGATTATCTGGTGAAACCCTTTAACCCCGATGAACTGGTGGCCCGCGTCAAATCCCTGGTCCGCCGCCACCGCGGCGAATTCGACCAAAGCGCCCTGCATGTACCCTCGCGGTACGGATCCTTTCTGTTCCAACCGTTCACATCGAGAAGACAACAATGGCGTCCAGCAGCCGGGGAGTTCAGACCGCATTGCAGGTTGTACTCGCAATCGCAATCCTAGCACTTACTTACTTCCTGTATGAATCCAT
>QQUO01000180.1 GCA_008501575.1 Pseudomonadota bacterium | reverse complement strand
TGGTGCCGCCCTGGGTATGGCTTTGGCCTCACAAATCAAAGGCGAACAACGGCAATGTGTGGCCGTGATTGGCGACGGCGCCATGACCGCCGGCATGGCTTATGAAGCCTTAAACCATGGTGGTGACGTGGACAATGACATTTTGGTTATTCTGAATGAAAACGAAATGTCGATTTCACCCAATGTCGGGGCGCTGACTAAAATGCTGATTAAAATTGTCAGTGGTCGCACTTACAACCGCATGCGCGAAAAATCCAAGCGCATGATGCGACGCAACTCATGGTTGTGGCGTTTTTTATCGCGCTGGGAAATTCACACCAAAGGTATGTTTGTACCCAATACCCTGTTCGAAGAGCTGGGCTTTCACCATTTAGGTCCGATTGACGGCCATAATACCGAGCAATTGGTCAACACCTTACAAGTGGCCAAAGACATTAAAGGCCCAAAACTTCTGCACATCATCACTAAAAAAGGCAAGGGTTACAAACCGGCGGAAGAAGATCCGATTAAATACCACGCGGTGTCACCTTTCGACCCGGACAAGGGTTTGCAAGCAAAATCCAAACCGAGTAAACCCAGCTACACGGAAATTTTTGGTCAGTGGTTGTGCGATATGGCACGCCACGACAATCATCTGGCTGCCATTACGCCGGCCATGCGCGAAGGTTCGGGCTTGGTGGAGTTTTCTAAATTGTTTCCCAAACGGTATTTCGATGTCGGCATTGCCGAACAACATGCCGTCACCTTAGCCGCCGGTATGGCTTGTGAAGGCATCAAGCCGGTGGTGGCCATTTATTCCTCTTTTTTGCAGCGGGCATATGATCAGCTGATTCACGATGTGGCGATACAAAATTTGGATGTTTTATTCGCCATCGATCGTGCCGGCGTGGTCGGTCCCGATGGGGCCACCCATGCCGGCAGTATGGATTTGAGCTTTTTAAGGTGTGTCCCGAACATGGTCATTATGGCACCGTCCAATGAAAACCAATGTCGGCAAATGCTGTATACCGGCTATGTTCATTCAGGCCCGGCCGCAGTCCGTTATCCGCGTGGCACCGGTCCCGGTGTGGCCATTGCCAGCGAGATGTCTGCCCAGCCGATTGGCGAAGCGCAAAGAGTTCGTAAAGGCAATAAACAAATCGCCTTTTTATCTTTTGGTACACTTTTGGATCAGGTGATGTTGGCCGCAGAGAAATTAGACGCCACTGTCATTGATATGCGTTTTGTCAAACCATTGGATTTAAGCATGATCGAAAAAATGGCCGACAGTCATCAATTGATTGTAACGGTTGAAGACAATGTCATCACCGGTGGTGCCGGTAGCGCCGTTAACGAAGCCTTGCATAAGATGAAACACCAAATCCCGGTTCTCAACCTTGGTTTGCCTGATTACTTTCAAGACCATGGAAGTCGAGAACAATTATTACAAGAAGCCGGTTTGGACGCCGAAAGTATCCGCAAGCAAGTCAAAACCTTCTCACAATGCAAAGATGCCAACGGCAAAATAGTGTATTTACAAAGTCATAAGAAATAACAGCGTATGCATGGCGTGTTTAAGGGGGATAAGCGTGTTCATTTCATCCCATTGCCTCAACTTTGATTTGTGACAGACTGGCTGAACACCCCCGGCCGCTCTCATTAAGGGAGTGAAAATAATCTAATTCTGTGTCTTTATGACAAACAAATGAGCCTATCAAGTCCCTACTGCCTTAAAGGCCCGACTGTTGGCCAAAGGGTTGCAGAGGTGTATTCATTCAGGTTTTCGTAATCCTCTTAATGAGTCTTGGCCAGAATATACTTGGTCATTTCATGCTCAGGATAATGCCATTTAAGGTAGTTTTTATAGCTTTGGGTTTTTTTATAAACTCCCTTTTCATCTAAATAATTAATGATGGCAACCAAAGCATCAACAAAAGGCTCGATGCGCGTCTCTTTGCGCATCATGCCATTAATAATATAAATGGCGTTATTTTCAAAACCATGGGTGGCAAATACCACAGCCAGTTGACTCATGGTTTCATCATCTAAATTTATACGTCCCTGGGTGGTGGTCATGTATTTGACGAAATCACCATGAATTTTCTCGCCTGACACATCAAAGCGCATTTGCAGATTAAAATAATCCACTGCCGCCTCATGGTGTAACTCATCAAAAGGAATGTATTTGCCGTATTCGAATCGCAAGCGCGCCAAATCTAAACTATTGGGGTATTTTACAAATGTTTTGGCCAATAATTTCATGGCTTTTTTGTACTTACCCTTGTCAATTAATTTTTCGGCCCTGGCAATCGGGTTTAAGCGCTTAAAAAACACGTGTGGGTTGATTTTATTAAAAAACCATAGCTTACCAAAAATGAGACAATAATTATATCATTTGATGGCTGGCCATTGAAAAAGTCTGTTGACGTCCAATTATAAAATGGTCCAGCACTTTTACATCAATCAACTGTAATGTTTTCACCAATCGTGCGGTTAAATCCCGATCAGCCTGGGACGGCTGAACATCGCCAGACGGGTGATTGTGGGCAAATATGATGGCGGCGGCGTTGTAACGTAAACAATGCTGAGCCACCACCCGCGGATAGACCTGGGCACTGTTAATACCACCATTAAACAGATAATCAAATCGCAACAGTCTATGTTTTGAGTTAAGCAGTAAGCAGGCAAACCGCTCATAATCACAGACCTCGAAATTGTTGAGTAAATAATCATTAACATGCTGCGGATCAGTGAAGCTATGGCTTTCATGCCATTGTTCGTTAATCGCCCTTTTAACCAATTCACCGGCGGCTTGAAGTTGGGCATATTTGGCCATTCCCAAGCCTTTTACTTTTTTAAAGTCATTTAAAGAAGCATCCAAAATACCTTTAATGCTGCCAAAATGACTGAGCATCTGCAATGCCAGGGTCATGACATCGGTTCCGGCAATTCCGGTGCGTAAAAAAATAGCCAATAACTCCGCGTCGCTCAAATTGGCGGCACCGGTGTGAATTAATTTTTCACGGGGACGGTCTTTACTGGCTAATTCTTTAATCATCATGGTCTTTATTTTTTGGCTAAACCGGTTGTTATTGCGACCATTGTGCTGTGCCGATAACTTAAATTCTATCGATATTTTCTGAGCGTTTGTAAGCTGTGATGACATGGGTGTCATTATGACCACTTGCCATCGCCATTTCTTTGATTTACAGTTAAAAACTGTGACTATATGTGACAATACAAGTCACAGACAGGGATAAAGTGAATGTTCTCTCCTCTATTTGCTTAATTTTTAACTCTTTTTTTTAAAGACGTGGATTAATACACAGGTCTCATTTAAAATCATTGCCTTGTGATAATCTTGGCACTATGACCGCAATAACCATGACAGAAATAGACTTACAGATTTTAGATAAAGCATTTCATCAGCAATTTGGTGTACCGCAATACGCCACCAATGGATCTGCGGGATTAGATTTACGCGCTTGTATTGATACTGAGCTCACCCTGGCACCCGGACAAACTGAATTAATTGCCACCGGTCTGGCCATCCACATTGCAGACCCAAACATAACAGCCATGATATTACCACGCTCAGGCCTGGGCCATAAGAAGGGTTTGGTTCTGGGTAACTTAGTGGGCCTCATCGATTCCGACTACCAAGGCCAATTATATGTTTCGTGTTGGAACCGTTCCCAACAAGCAGTCACTTTGTCTCGCGGTGACCGCATGGCGCAAATGGTTTTTGTGCCGGTTATGCAGGTTCAGTTTAACCAAGTCGAGTCCTTTAGCGACAGCGCCCGGGGCGCCGGTGGTTTTGGTCACAGTGGGGTTAGTTAAATGGACATCAAAGCGTTATTGACCAAACTCAAGAAACCGACCAAAGAAAACAATCAGGACGACAGCCCTCAGGAAAACAAGTCCAAGCCTTTCGACTTGGCATCCTTTTTGAACATCAAACCGGCCGATGAACTGCTGTGGTCAAGTCTAACCTTAGTGGCCATGCTGTTAACGCTATTTTTTGCTTTTATTGCATATCAAAACCTGATCACCCAACAAATTAATTCAAACTTGAATCACACCGCACAAAGCGTTGCTGAGCAGGTCCATAATAAACTCAAAACCGTAAACCAGACCGCCGCTGATATCGTCAAACATAACCCCAATAACAGCGATATTGATGACCTCATTAAACAACAAGTACCTCAAGCTTTACGCGTACTTAGGGTCACTGAACCCATCAATGAAATTATTCCTGAAACCGAGTTTCCGGCCATTAATTATGCCACCCTGGACATGCTCAAGCAAACCAGCGAACAACAACAAGAGCAACTGCCTGAAATTCACCTGTACGGACAAAAAAACCAATACCTAAATTATGTATTAATTCAACAACCCGAGCAGGCTTATGTGGTTATCAGTTATCCGGTTGAGCAGTTGGTCAATTATGGTGCCATTCATGTCAATAAAGGTGAAGTGAAATTAGTCCAAAAATCAGGTCGCTGGAGTACCGTGATTTTAAAACGCTGGGGTACGCAGGCAGCCTCAGAATCTGCCATAGAGAATGAAATCCATATAGCAGGTTCTAATTTTTATGTAATGTATTCCACCCCGCAAGTGGCCGCCGGATTATTTAAATTATCATTATTGGGCAGTATTATTGCCACCTTTGCCGGTATTGTTTTAACCGTGGCATTATATTTTAAACGCCGGCAACGAATTCTGGAAATGAACAGCAAAAAAGAACAACAAGTTAAAAAGAAAAATAATCATTATGTACCAAGGGTTAGTGCAACTGATAGCAAAGACAGCATTGACCAGGCAGGTGAACAAAAACAAATGACCCACAAAAAACGCCCCGACCCGTCCATATTTAAAGCCTACGATATCCGTGGCATCGTTGATGAAACCCTAACCCGAGACGCGGTCTTCCAAATTGGCCAGGCCATTGGCAGCGAGAACATTAATCGAGGACAGAAAACCTTGGTGGTTGCCCGTGATGGCCGTTTATCAGGACCTGACTTATTAGATGCCTTAATTAAAGGTGTTATCAGCAGTGGCTGTGATGTTATTAACATCGGTGCGGTTCCTACTGGGGTGCTGTATTTTGCCACCCACCATTTAGAAACCGGTTCTGGTGTTATGCTCACCGGCAGTCATAATCCACCAAATTATAACGGCTTAAAAATCATGCTCGACGGTGAAACATTGGCCGGAAAACTTATCACCAACCTTTATGACATGATTATTAGCGGTGATTTATTAACCGGTGCAGGCAATGTTCAGGAATTGGATATAAGCGATGATTATGTGGATTACATCAGCTCAGAAATTCAACTCGAACACGAACCCAAAGTGGTGGTCGACAGTGGTAATGGCATCGCCGGTCCGATTGCCATTGATGTTTTAGAAGAAATCGGTTGCCAGGTGATTCCTTTACATTGCGAAGTGGATGGTGAGTTCCCTAACCACCATCCTGATCCAAGTGTGCCGGAGAATTTGCAAGACTTAAAAGCGACGTTAAAGTCTGTTGATGCGGATATTGGCATTGCTTTTGATGGTGATGGTGATCGCCTTGGCGTGGTAACCAAGGAAGGAGAAATCATTTATCCGGATCGTTTACTGATGCTCTTTGCCAAAGATGTGTTATCACGGCAACCGGGCTCCAGCATTATTTTTGATGTTAAATGCACCGCGCACTTACCGAAAGCCATCGTTAAATACGGTGGCTTGCCAATTATGTGGAAAACCGGACATTCCTTTATGAAAGCCAAACTGAAAGAAACCGGTGCCGCATTGGCCGGTGAAATGAGTGGCCACTTTTTCTTTAATGAACGCTGGTTTGGTTTTGATGACGGTATTTATGCAGCAGCCCGATTGTTGGAAATATTGGATCAGGAAACCGACAGCCCGCAACAGGTCTTTGACACCCTGCCCAAAGGTGTCAGCACCCCTGAATTGAAAGTCGAGATGAATGAAGGCGAACACTATATGTTCATGAAAGAGTTCGAAAAACGGGTGCAATTTGAAGACGCTAAAATTACCACCATTGACGGTATTCGGGCTGATTTTGAGGATGGCTGGGGGCTGGTGCGCTGTTCCAACACCACACCCTGTCTGGTGATTCGTTTTGATGCCGATGACGAAACGGCTTTGCACCGCATCCAGGAACAATTTAGGACTCAGCTAAAGAAAGTCAGTGCGGATTTAGAACTGCCTTTTTAAAGCACTGTGGGGTTAAATCATTGAGCTTGTCGGACCACGGCTTAAAGGAACACACGGCTTATTCACCAAAATGAATATTAAGCGACTCGATTACCACACAAAACGACTGTCTGCCACTTGCCGGGTGATGGATTGGTAGATGGGTTGGATGGATTTATCGTACACATAAAACAGACGAACCGGTTGCGAAACCTGGCTGGAACCGGCTGTATCCACGGTTAAGCGAGCCATGCCATAACGCCGGTCAAAGGGTGATTGATGCCAACTGATATTTTGGATTTTTTGGATGTTCACAAATTGCATGTGATGAAAGAACACACCCAATCTCGAGCCCACCATTTGCCGGTTATGGGTATAGGCAGCCTTGGCCACATAACGACCTGAATACCACCATAAATAGGGCACTAAACACAATAATAAAAGTGCTTTCCAAACAAACACAAAAGCCAGCGGTATCATCACAAGTAGCAACAATAACAGCAGCTTTTTAAACATTCTTCTCTTGGCAATCGGTTCAATGGGTTGCCAAATGATGTCATGCCAATGCAGATCCGGCTGAATATTATGCAAAAATTCAGCCACTTCACTTTTGGCTATTAAGGGCGCCAGCCAATGCATACTCATGGCATTATTTTCACTAACACCACCGGCGGTTTCCATCTTAATACTCACTTGCCCAAAAAGCTTATGCAAAGGGCTTTGGATAATACGAATCAGTTGTATGCGTTTAATCGGTACGGTGGCTTGTCGATTGGTCAGCAGTCCGGTTCTGATGTGTAAATGATGGCCTTTTTTATCCAAGGTAAAATCATAAAATTGTAAAAAGGCCACCGCAATAGAAATTGCCAACAACACAAATACGCCCGCCATAACCCAAAGACAACAGTATAAAACCAAT
>QQUO01000265.1 GCA_008501575.1 Pseudomonadota bacterium | reverse complement strand
TGAAAAAATTTACAAAAAAGATGGCAACGGTTTTAAGAAAAGGCCCCACCGCATAGAATGGTGTAATAAAATGCTGGAATTCCTGGACGAGCACATCGGCGACAAATCTCAACAAACTGAGTAGGCTCAAATCGAACGTATAGAAGTTTGCGGGCGCGCATGAGATAATAGGCGGGTTTTTTTAACCGCCATTACCTGATGACACAAGCGTCCGCACAACCCCGCCATATTTTAATTACCTCCGCACTGCCTTATGCCAGTGGCTCCTTACATTTGGGCCATTTGGTCGAACACACCCAGTCGGATATCTGGGCCCGTTTAATGCGCAGTCTGGGCCATCACGTCAAATACCTGTGTGCCGATGATGCCCATGGCACACCCATAATGTTACTGGCAGAAAAAAAAGGACTCAAGCCGGAGCAATTGGTTGATGCCATGCATGCAGAGCACTGGCGAGATTTACAAGCCTTTGGCATTTCCTACGACCATTACCATTCCACCCACTCCGATGAAAATCTTGAATTGGTCACCGACATTTACAATAAGTTAAAGGCCGCCGGACACATCGATGAAAAAGTCATTGAGCAATATTTTGATCCCCAAAAGAACATGTTTCTGCCGGATCGATTTCTGCGTGGCACATGCCCGCAATGTGGTGCCCAAGATCAATACGGTGATAACTGCGAAGCTTGTGGCGCTTCCTATGACCCTGCTGATTTGATTAATCCGACTTCTGCCATCAGTGGTGCAACCCCGATATTAAAAGAATCCAAGCATTTATTTGTCAATTTGAAAAATTTTGAAGGCATGCTCAAAAAGTGGGTGGCTTCCGGTACCTTGCAGGACGAGGTCCGCAATAAACTCAATGAGTGGTTTGAAGCCGGATTACAATCTTGGGATATTTCCCGGGATGCACCTTATTTTGGCTTCCAAATTCCCGGCGAAACCGATAAATACTTTTATGTGTGGATGGACGCTCCGGTGGGTTATCTGGCATGTTTAAAATATGTCTGTGAGCAAAATAACGAAGATTTTGCGCCGTGGATTGACCCCAACAGTCCCCATGAAATGGTGCATTTTATTGGTAAAGATATTTTGTATTTTCATGCCCTATTCTGGCCGGCCATGTTATATGGCGCCGGCATGAAACGACCCAGTGCCGTCTATGCCCATGGATTCTTAACCGTCAACGGCACCAAAATGAGCAAATCACGGGGTACTTTTATTAAAGCCTCCACCTACCTGGCGCATTTAAATCCCGATTATTTGCGCTATTATTTCGCCGCTAAGTTATCCGATAGTTTGGTCGATATCGATTTGAACATGGACGATTTCAGGCAACGGGTGAACAGTGATTTGGTGGGTAAAGTGATTAACATCGCCTCCAGAACCGCCGGTTTTATTAAAAAGAAATTTGATTTAACCTTGGCTGGCAGCATGGATCAACCAGACTTATATAAGCACTTTTTATCACACCATACACAAATCGCTCAATTGTTTGAAGACCGCAAATACAATGCCGCCATTCGTTTAATTATGCAATTGGCCGACCAAGCCAATCAATACATCGCCGAAAAAGAGCCCTGGGCCGCCATCAAAGATGAAGACAGACACACTGAAGTTCACCAAGTCTGTACCACCGGTTTAAATCTATTTCGGATTCTTATGACCTGGTTGGCACCGGTCATTCCCCATACCGCCAAAAAAGCGGCTGACTTTTTAAACACCGATTTAAACCAATGGTATGCTGCTGAAAAACCCCTGCTTAACCATAAAATAAAAACGTTTAAACCCTTGTTGCAACGAATTGAAGCTGATACCTTAAATACCATTATGGAACAAAGTAAAGAAGATTTAAAAGCAGCCAATGATAAACCACTGAACAGTCAATTGGCAGAAGACCCCATCAGCACTGAAATCAGCTATGATGATTTTGCCAAACTTGATTTTCGTATTGCCACCATCGTGGCGGCCAAAGAAGTTCCCAAGGCAGACAAGTTGCTTCAGTTAACTCTGGATATCGGTGGCCTTGAGAAAAATGTATTTGCCGGTATTAAAGCCGCTTATAAGCCGGAAGATTTAGTGGGAAGAAAAACTGTTATGGTGGCCAATTTAGCACCACGCAAAATGCGCTTCGGGGTTTCTGAAGGCATGGTTTTAGCCGCCGGACCAGGTGGTGAAGATATTTTCTTATTATCGCCTGATGAGGGTGCACAAGCAGGCATGCGGGTTAAATAATTTAACAACACAAAACAGCGATGACCGGTTTATTTGTTATTTTTATCAGTGCCGCTTTTGTGAACAACTTTGTGTTGGTTCGCTTTCTTGGTCTGTGCCCATTTATGGGTGTTTCCAATCAATATAAATCAGCACTGGGTATGAGTTATGCCACTGCATTTGTGCTGACACTGTCATCGATTGTCAGCTATCTGGTGAATGAGTATTTGCTGGTTCCTTTGGATATCGAATATTTAAATACCTTAAGCTTTATTTTGGTGATTGCGGTCACTGTGCAAATGACAGAAATGATTTTGCACAAATCCTCACCCATGTTATATCAGGTCTTGGGTCTTTTTTTACCCCTTATTACCACCAATTGCGCTGTACTGGGTGTCGCCTTATTGAATGTGCAACAACAAAACAGTTTATTGGAATCAGCCTTTTTTGGCTTTGGTGCGGCGGTTGGTTTCGGACTGGTGTTGGTGCTGTTTTCCGCCATCCGAGAACGATTAGAAATGGCCAATATTCCGCCATCATTTCAAGGCATTCCGATTGCCCTTATCACCGCCGGAATTATGGCTTTGGCGTTTATGGGCTTTAGCGGCATGGTGAGCACATGATGAATTATCTGTTGGCATTGTCGGGCATGTTACTGTTGGCCGTTTTTTTCGGAATTGTGATTGTCTGGGTGGCCCGTAAGTTTAAAGTAGAAGGTAATCCGGTGGTGGAACAAATTAATCAGGTGTTACCACAAACCCAGTGTGGCCAATGCGGTTACCCCGGCTGTAAACCCTATGCGGAAGCCATCGCCAAAGGTGAAGCGCCAATAAACCAATGTCCGCCCGGAGGCCAGGAAGGCATTCGTAAACTGGCGGCACTGTTAGATGTCGAAGAGCTGGAATTAAACCCCGACAATGGCATTGCCGATGAAGTCGATACCATCGTCGAAATTGTGGAAGCCGATTGTATCGGTTGTACCAAATGTATCCAGGTTTGTCCGGTGGATGCCATTGTTGGTGCCGCTAAACACATGCACACCATTATCGGTGATGAATGTACCGGATGTGATTTATGTATTCCAGCCTGTCCGGTGGACTGCATCATTCAAATTCCAGCACCCTTGCCCAGTCGCATCCATCGCCAGGAAAAACCCCAGCTTATGGCCACCATTAAAGAGGCCCAACAATGGCCGAACTAACAGACCGATTATCAACTTTTCATGGCGGCTTGGTGCTCAAACACCATAAAGAATTATCTGCTCGCAATAAAGTGGTTCGGGTTGATCGGCCACAAAGCCTACGTATCTCACTCAGGGTCAACCGTGGTCATGTCTCTGAGCCGGTGGTGGCAGTCGGTGACCGGGTGAACAAATATCAAGTAATCGCTCAGCCTATTCATCCCTTTGGGGTGGTTGTTCATGCACCTTTTTCAGGTGTTATCAGCGCCATTGAAGAACAACCAACAGCGGCACCGGATGCTGAATCAGCACCCTGTATTGAGCTTGATACAGATGACCAGGACAGACACATTGACTACCTGCCACCATTGCCGGATAATCATCGTCAAACACTGATCAAACGAATCCAGGATGCCGGTATTTTAGGCATGGGTGGTGCCGGATTTCCCACCCACGTGAAATATGATCACCAAATTCCGGACCTGGACAGCTTGCTGATTATTAACGGTGCTGAATGTGAACCCTATATCACCTGTGACGAGCGTTTAATGCTGGATGAGCCGGTGGCTTTAATTAAGGGCACCGATATATTGATGCAAGCCGTTAATGCCAGTCAAGCGGTGATTGCCATTGAAGATAATTTAGGCGGGGTTAAATCGTTGCTGGATAAAACAATTCAGGCTTTGGATTTACCGGCCATTCGCGTGATTAAAGTACCAACCATTTACCCCACAGGTGGTGAGAAGCAGCTGATTAAGGTCCTCACCGGCCTGGAAGTTCCCAGTGGCCAAACACCCTTGTCCCTGGGTATTGTTATGCAAAATGTGGCCACCACAAAAGCGGTTTATGATGCGGTTGAACATAACCGGCCCTTGACCGAACGATTGGTTACTGTAACCGGTGACAATGTGGGGCGTCCGGGCAATTATTTAACCCCGGTTGGCACCCCCTTTTATCATTTGTTGGCACAGGCAGACTGCGCCATGTCTGACATTGATAAACTGGTGGTTGGTGGTCCCATGATGGGCTATCCGATGCCAAATGTGGACATCGGTGTGGATAAAACCACCAATTGCCTGTTGCTTTTGACCAAAGACAGCAGTAAACCGGATTTGGCCACCTTGCCATGCATCCGCTGCGGCGATTGTGTAAAAGCTTGTCCGCAGGATTTATTACCGCAACAGCTGTTTTGGTATATTCAAGGGGATAATTTGGAAAAAGCCCGCGACCATCATGTCTTTGACTGTATCGAATGCGGTGCCTGCTCTTGGGTTTGCCCGAGCCACATTGATTTGGTCAGTTATTACCGCTACGCTAAATCAGAATTAACATACTTGGATTATAAAAAGGCCAAAGCGCAATTAGCCAAACAACGCCATGAAAGCCGTGAACAACGATTAGAAGACATTAAAGCGGAACGACAAGCCAAGCGCCGCGCGAAGACCGAAAAACTTAAAAACAAAAGCCAGGCCAAAGAAGAGATTTCCGCGGTTTTGGATCGCATTAAAAATAAACCAAAAGATGACGGTAAATCCTCATGACCGGACAGTTAAACACCTCAGGATCACCTCATATTCCGGCACACTTTAGTGTCACCAAAGTGATGGCATGGGTTTTGTTGGCCCTGGTTCCGGCCCTATTCGCTCACCTGTTTTTCTTTGGTATCGGTTTATTGGTCCAGATTATTATCGCCACCACAGCCGGTTATTTGTTTGAATGGTGGTCACTCACATGGCGACGACAACCGCTAAAACCCTTTATGACTGATTTAACGGTACCGGTCACCGCATTGTTATTTGCTTTGTGTTTGCCGCCAATTGCACCATGGTATGTGGCGGTGGTGGGTATGTTTTTTGCCATTGTGGTGGCCAAACACCTGTATGGCGGCTTGGGTAACAATATTTTTAATCCCGCCATGGTGGGTTTTGCCACCATTTTGGTGGCGTTTCCACAAGCCATGTCGCTGTGGCTGCCACCAACCGGTTTGGTACCAATGGGCAATGAGCTACAAGCCATTGGCTGGCAACAGAGCTTATCAATTATTTTCTTGGGCTTCCCGCAAAGCGTATTGCCGGTGGATGCCATCACCGCTGCCACCCCACTAACCGCCTTACAAACCGGACTACAACAAGGGTTTGCACAAAGTGAAATTGTCCAAGGGGTGGTGTTTGGTGATTTTGGTGGTTTGGGCTGGGAATGGATTGCCAACTGGATATTTATTGGCGGTTTGTTTTTACTCTATAAACGCATCATTACCTGGCATGTGCCCGCTGCCGTTTTAATGACCACCATTGCAGCATCAACACCCTTTTATTTATTTAATGCCGACATTTACATGTCTCCGCAACAACATATTTTTTCAGGCGGCATTATGCTGGCGGCTTTTTTTATCGCCACTGATCCAACCTCCGGTTGTTCAGCAAATCGAGGTAAAATAATTTTTGCAGCCGGGGTGGCCATTTTAACCGTATTAATCCGTAATTTTGGTGCTTATCCGGATGGGGTGGCCTTCGCGGTGTTGTTAATGAACTTATCGGCACCTTTAATTGACCGTTTAACCGTTCCACAACCTTACGGCAAAAAGGGACAACCATGAGCGCAGATAAACAACAATCCACAAGCGCCTGGTCGTTACCGGCTATTTTAGCCGTGCTGACCTTAATCACCAGTGCTGTCTTGATGGTTACCCACGAATTAACAAAAGACACCATTGAGCGGCAGCGATTAGAAGCGCGCCTCAAATCATTACAAAGACTGTTGCCGGAGAGTTTGATTGATAATGATGTTATTGCTGAGGCTGTGGTGATTTTTGAGCCCGAACTATTGGGTCATCGCAGTCAAAAAATGTTATACATTGGCCGTAAAAGCGGTGAAGTTACTGCTGTGGCCATTCCGGTGGTGGCGCGCAATGGTTATTCCGGTGACATAGAGTTAATGGTGGGTGTTACCGTAGAGGGTGAAATTACCGATGTGGCCATTATCAGCCACAAAGAAACACCCGGCTTAGGTGACTTGATTGATCGCAATAAAAGTGATTGGCTACACCAGTTTCCTGGACGCTCTCTTGCAAATCCGGATATAAAAAACTGGAAAGTCCGTAAAGACGGTGGCCAATTTGATCAAATCACGGCCGCAACCATTACCCCGCGGGCGGTGGTCGCTGCCATCAAAAAGGCACTTGTATACCAACAGTCTTTAGCCATAGAAACTTTCGTTCAAAAGGACCCCGCAGATGCGTGAATTTATAAAAACAAGGCTTTGGGATAACAATGCCGCACTGGTTCAAATGCTCGGTTTATGCCCATTGTTGGCGGTATCCAATACGGTTGTAAATGCCATCGGCATGGGAATTGCCACTGTTACTGTGGTGGTTATCACCAACTTTTTGGTGTCCCTGATTCGCCCCATTACACGCCAGGAAATACGCATACCATTATTCGTGCTGTTAATCGCCAGCGTGGTCACCGTTATTGAAATGCTGATGAATGCTTATTTTCATCAGTTGTATTTGATTTTAGGAATTTTCATTCCCTTAATCGTGACCAATTGCCTCATTATGGGTCGCGCTGAAGCCTATGCATCAAAAAACCCATTGTGGTCGGCAGTAAAGGATGGCTTTTTTGTGGGTTTGGGCTTTGCCCTGGTGATGGTTTTGATTGGTGCCATGCGCGAACTGCTCGGTCAAGGCACCTTATTCAGTCAAGCACATTTGCTGTTTGGTGACTGGGGCCAACATATGACCTTGACCATTATTCCAAAA
>QQUO01000288.1 GCA_008501575.1 Pseudomonadota bacterium | reverse complement strand
CCAAAGTTCTTGACCACGGCATCAGCATAACCAACGGTTTCTAATTGGTTTCGAACATCCTCTAATTCAACCGCCTCATCATAATGCACCACAAGTACGGTGCCACCGGTGAAATCAAGTCCAAAATTAAAGCCACGAATAACAATGGCTACAATGGCAATGATAATTAAAATTGACGAAAACACCATCGCGATTTTCCGTTTACCGGTGATGTCGTAGTTACTGTTTCCAAATATATTCATAATCAGCTCCCTTAAATGGCGATGGATTTAAGGCGTTTCTGACGCCCGTAAATTAAATTAACAATGGCTCTGGAAACGATAATCGCAGTGAACATCGAAGTCAGGATACCAATTGATAAAGTCACCGCAAAGCCCTTAATCGGGCCGGTACCAAATGCAAACAGAACCACCGCAGCAATAAGCGTGGTGACATTGGCATCAGCAATGGTAGAAAAAGCTTTGTCATAACCGGATTTAATACTGCTTTGAATGGACGACCCATCCCGCAATTCCTCTTTGATCCGCTCAAAAATCAGCACATTTGCATCCACCGCCATACCCACCGTTAATACGATACCGGCAATACCGGGTAAAGTCAGCGTCGCCCCGAATAAAGATAAACAGGCCACCATCAGTACCACATTAATGGTCAAAGCAATATTGGCAATCAGGCCAAACATTTTGTAATAAATCAGCATAAACACCAACACCAGCACAAGACCAATTTGTACCGATTTAACACCTTTGTCGATGTTATCCTGACCCAACGACGGGCCAATGGTGCGCTCTTCAACAATTTGTACTGGTGCAGCCAAGGCGCCGGCACGTAATAACAAGGCCAATTCAGAGGCTTCTTTTTGAGAATCTAAGCCCGTGGTTTGGAAGCGATTAGAAAAAATACCATTAATTCGGGCATTACTAATAACCTCTTCTTTACTTTTATATTGCATCACCCCTTCTTCATTTTTGCCCAAGGGTATGCGCTCTTTAAACACCACGGCCATATTATTACCAACATTGTTTTTGGTAAATTCCAGCATGCGTTTGGCACCGACACTGTTAATTTGCACCGATACTGCCGGAGTTCCGGACTGTTGGTCAAAGGTGGCTTGGGCATCCACCAACTGATTACCGGTCACAATTACCCGGTCTTTTAACAGCACCGGACGACCTTCACGGTCATAAAATAAGGACGAGCCAATGGGTGTACGACCGGATTGATGGGCCGCCAGAGCATTGTTTTCCATATCCGTGGCACGGTATTCTAAGGTCGCGGTGGCATCCAATATATTCTTGGCGCGGGTGGTGTCCTGAATACCCGGTAATTGCACCACAATGCGGTCTTGACCCTGGCGTTGAATAATGGGTTCGGCCACGCCGATTTCATTCACCCGAGAACGTAAGGTCGTGAGGTTTTGGGTTAAAGCATTTTCTTTAATTGCACGAACCGATTGTTCCGTTAACAGGGCGGTCAATTGGGCTTCGCCGCCGGCAGTTTGTAACTCAAAACTCAGCTCACTAAAATCCTTTCTAACACTTTTTAGGGCTTTTTCGGCAGCCACTTGATCACGAAATTCAATGATAAGTTGATTGTCTTGCCAACGAATGCTTTTTTTGGGAATTTTTTCTTTGATTAAAGTCGCAGTAATGTCAGAACGCAATTGTTTCTTTTTATTATCCGCCGCCTCTTTCATATCCACTTCGAGTAAGAAATGCACCCCGCCGCGCAAATCCAGTCCCAGGTTCATGGCCCGACCACCTAAAGCAGCCAGCCAATCAGGCACATTCGGCTTAAGATTCATGGCGGTGTCAAAACCGGGTAATTCATCTTTCAATAAATCTTGTGCTTTACGCTGATTGTCTAAATCATTAAATCTAACAATGGCAGAACCACTGTCTTCAACCACAGATTCAAAGCCAATTTGGTGTTCCGTCAAGGTTTCTTTAATAATATCGATGGTGGCAACTTGTAAGTCACTCTGATCATCCGGTTTAACTTGTACAATCGGGCTTTGGCCGTAAATGTTGGGCAAGGCATATAAACTGCCCAAAGACACAACCACCAGCACCATGATGTATTTCCACAGTGGATATCGATTCATAAAAATCCCTTATTTGATTGATTTAATGGTGCCTTTTGGCAACACTTTTGAAACCGCATTGCGCTGCACATGGATGTGTATGTCACTGGCAATTTCAACGGTAATAAAATTATCATCCAATTTGACCACAGAACCCAAGGTACCGCCATTGGTGATGATTTCATCACCCACAGCTAAGTTTGAAACCATTTCATTGTGTGTTTTCATGCGTTTTTGTTGCGGTCTAATCAACATAAAATACATAATGACAAAGAAGACACCGATAAAAATAAAGGACGTCATGGGACTACCGGCTTGGCCGCCTGACTGGGCCATGGCATCAGAAATGAAAAAGTTCATGGTTAAATCTCGTTTGGTTAAACTAAAAGCGCGCTATTATAGCACCGTCAGCAACTCATATAAGCCTCAGCCTAATTTTTTTCAAGTCCCTGACTTGGATTGTTTATCAATTAATACTCAAAAGCACTTACTTGCCATCGTGGTTTCATCACTTTTCCCGATTGTATTTTAATTTCAAACCACACCATTAATTTTACTTTTATTCGATTGATTTATGCAACGGGTGAGCTCTAAGGCAGTTCATGCTTTCTATGATTACCCCATGCATAACCCATTTTTAAAACACCACATAAAACAATTGGCTTTATACCTGTTTTTGGGCCTCTTGTTGTTAACTTTTTCCAGAAGTATACTCACCTGGTGGCAATATGACCGGCTGTCTTCATTTAACCAATTGTGGTTTATTTTTGTCGGCGGCTTACGAATTGATTTGAGCCTGTTATTGCAATTGGCGGTCATTCCATTACTGGGATTAATCCTGGTACAAGTATTCACCACCTCTGGCCGATTTTATGGCCGATTCATGCGCCATTATTATCCATTGGCATTAGCACTTATGGTGTTTATGGAATTGGCCACGCCCACTTTTATCTTGGAATACGACACCCGTCCAGATCGTTTGTTTATCGAATATTTAGTCAGCCCCAAAGAGGTTTTGGGGATGTTGGTTAATGGCTATTTACTGCCAACATTAATGGTACTGACTCTAAGCGCTTTAACCACTTGGTATTTCTACCGTTTATTTAGGACAGATTATGGGCTCAAATCACACATCAGCGGCTCGGCTTTGGTTTTTTTAATCATTTTAATCCCGGTTTTTGTATTGGGTATCCGTTCGGGTCTGCAACATCGGCCGATAAATCCGGCCATGGTGACCTTCAGTCAAGATCGTATGCTCAATACCCTGCCCCTAAATTCACTGTACCACGTGCTGTACGATGTCTATCAAATGCGGCATGAAGCTTCCGCAGCAAAAACATACGGCAGTATGCCAACAGCTGATATGCTGACGATTATTCAGAATGAAATCGACAGCAATCAATTAATCCGGAATCAACACATTCCCAGCCTGCACAGAGCCCCAAGCAAACAATCCAAAAACAACAAAAACCTCATTATTGTGGTGGAAGAAAGTCTGGGTGCACAGTTTGTGGCAAAACTTGGCGGTCAACCGGTGACCCAATACTTAGATGAATGGGCAGAAAAAAGCTGGTGGTTTGAACGCTTATACGCCACCGGTACACGTTCAGCACGCGGTTTAGAAGCCATCACCACCGGTTTTTTACCCTCACCAGCCAGGGCTGTGCTCAAACTACCCAAAGCCCAGCATGATTTCTTTTCCATCGCCAGTTTATTGGCCAATGAAGGCTATGAAACATCATTTATTTACGGCGGTGAATCGCACTTTGATAATATGCGGGGATTTTTCCTGGGCAATGGTTTTCAGACAGTCATCGATCAAAATGATTACCAATCTTATGAATTTATGGGTAATTGGGGTGTGTCTGACGAGGATTTATTTAATGAAGCCTATGACTTTCTTATTCAGAACACTGGCAAACCCAAATTGACGGTAATTTTCACGTCCAGCAATCACACGCCTTTTGAATTTCCTGATCAAAAAATTAATCTCTATGAACAACCGAAGCAAACCGTGAATAACGCGGTGCGTTATGCCGATTATGCGGTGAATAAATTTCTTATTAAGCTTGCACAAAACGGATTTTTTAAGAATTCCGTGGTGATGGTGGTGGCAGATCATGATGCCCGGGTACAAGGCGCACAATTGGTGCCTGTCTCGCATTTTCATATACCCGGCATGATTATTTCAGATGACATTAAACCCTTTAAAGATCGACGTTTAGTCAGCCAAATCGACTTGGCACCCACTTTGATAAGTTTGTTGGGCATCGAATCGCCCAATCCGATGACCGGTTATGATTTAACGCAGAAACCTTTAACCATGCCGGGTCGGGCCATTATGCAATACGGTAACAATCAAGCCTATATGACCGATGATGTCATCACCATCTTACGCCCTGAATCCCAGCACCTTAGTTTCACCAATATAAATGACAACTTAGGTGTTCAATTAGACCAAGCCGATATTGAGATACCCTTGGCCCATGCCCTATTCTCCAGTTGGGCTTACGATCAACAAGCCTATCGGTTACCGTAACCCGTAAAAAAATGGATTATTAACACTGGTTAATCTGCCAGGTCTTGTTTAATGCGCTGTTTTAAAGCTTTGATTTCCTCACGCCGTCCGGCATCAGCTCTGGGCCGTTGCGGGCGGTCTTTGGATTGTTCAGCTTTTAATAAATATTTGAATGAGTCTTCCAATCGATCCGTTTCTTCATACAAATATTCGGCGTAAAAATAATTGGCATCAATTCCATTTGGATTTAATGCCAGGCCTTTTAGCAGATATTGTTCAGCCTTTTTATCACTACCAAAACCCAATGGCCAACCGGGAACTTTGTAATATAAAACACCCAGAGAAGTATAAGCACTGCCGTTTAACACCGAACCATCCATAGCAATGGCTGCCTGATACGCTTTTCTGGCTTTTTTCGCCAACCCCAAAGCACCAAGTCCGCCTTTGACCCCGGCATAAGAGGAATACACAATCCCCTGCCAAACCAGGGCTTCAGGTAAATTATGGTTAACCAGGGTGGCTTGATTGGCTTGCTCGACAAGCTTCTCAAAAGCTTTTTCTTTGGCCTCACCATCGGCCATGTAATTAACCTCATCCCAAAGAAACTGTATCTGTTTGACCTCATCAGTCATGGCGGCCATGGCAGAGCCTGTGAATAACAAAAATATCGTCACGACAAGATTACACTTGATAGATAGTCTGCTGATGACCCATGCTTTATCCTGTTTTTGATAATTGTGCTTCATCATATTGTCAACAACAATCATATACGCCCTTTGTATTATTAATGGCTTGAATGACTGTGGCAATTTGAAAACAGTAAACCGCCGGCTTAAGTGGGTCATATTGCTCACAGGGGTTATCTCTATCGACCCATTTTTCGGCACGGGCAAAATCCATGAATCTGCTTGGGATATGCAATCTATGCATCGCTTTCACCATTGGTTGCGATACGCTATAAACCAACCATTCGACTTCAAGCTGGCTTATAAAATTGGCAATGGCACGCACCACCAGGGCTAAATAGCGACGATTTATAATGGCAAAATGCCCCAATTCAATCACTGCTGTACGCGGTACAATTTGGCCGGCATGTTGAGCCAGCGATTGTTCCACCGGCTTACTCAGGTATTGTTCTGCAAATAAAGTACCCTGATCAGCGTAGCGAACACCAACCACGGCAATTAATTCATCATTCGATTGTTGGTAAACACTGATTAAAACAGGAAAAAAATGATGGATTTGCGCATTAAAATGTTTTTTATACTGGCATTGGATGAATTGCTCAATAATCTGCCGCTGTGATTCACTTTTGTAAACCACACGAATATAGGTGTTTACAGATTTCTGTAAACGACGATGTGTTCTGTTTTGTTGCTTGGGTTCATAAGTTTGCTCTGTACCCTTAAAATGTTGTGGATTGCGCTTACCAATGTTATGGCCATAGGCATATAATGAAGTTAAAATTGGCTTTGTCATGTGATCTCACGATTATTTTTAAACTTAGAGCATACCGACTGAACCAATCAATCGACCACAGCACAAAAAAGTGAGAAAATCGCGATTGTATTTAGCAACTGATTCACTCTAAGCGTTAAACAATCGTTAAATTCACAAAACCTATGATGCGCCACAAACAAGACAAGCAATTAGTCAAACAGCTGTTAAAAGGAGACAGCCATTCTTTTAATGTCTTTTTTGATTGTTACCACAGTAAATTGTTTCGCTTCATATTAAGTCGAGTTGATGGCGACCACGACTTGGCCATGGACTTGGCCCAAGAAACCCTGTGTAAGACTTTGGATAATTTACAAGATTACCGTGCTGAAGCTGCCTTGTTTACCTGGATGTGCCAAATTGCCCGCAGTTTTATCTATGCCCATTTCAGTAAACAGAACAGACGGCGACGACATGTGATACCGATGGCAGAACACCCTTCAGTTCGTGACATCTTACTGACCATTAGTGATGGCCAGGAAACCCAACCGGAATTACAGCTACATAACCAACAAATTCATCAACTGATTGAAGAAGTGCTTGATCACTTACCCAACAACTACGGTGATTTACTCACCTGGAAATACATTGACGAACTCAGTGTTGAAGAAATGGCCAGCAAAGCCAGTACCACCATGATTGCCATACAATCGGCGCTAGCAAGAGCCCGGCAATCGTTTCAAGAAGCCTTCACGAAGCTCTTAAAAACAGACAATTTAGACAATATATACCCATCGAACTGGGAGTATGAGTATGATTATGAATAAACATAACGCTGACAACATCCTAAAACACCTGCAAAAACGGACTGTGCCTGATGTTGAAAAACAACAAGCAGCCAAACAAGCCGTGATGGCCCATTGGCAAAACAACCTCAAAAAACAGCGTAAAAAACGCTTGGTATGGGCTATGGGTATTGCCGCATCAATCCTCATTATGTTTGCCATGGTGTTATTCGTAAATCTAAATCCGAAAGACAATCAGTTTAGCCCCATGTATCAACAAATCAGTGCCCATGGCACAGTCATGCATGAACGTCGTAACAGCGACAGTCAACCACTAACAACTGAGCAAACTGTAGCGCCC
>QQUO01000109.1 GCA_008501575.1 Pseudomonadota bacterium | reverse complement strand
ACACCGGAAAACTGGATTGCTGAAAGCTTTAAATATCGGCCGGGTATGCAGTATTTTGCCGCCGATGGCTTGGATATTGAAACCGGCTTTTTACAGGTAAAAAGGGCGGTTGATTTTTGTCGTCAGGAACGAAAACCGGTTTTTTTACATCTAAAAACCACCCGTTTGATGGGGCATGCAGGAACTGATTTTGAAGTGGATTACCGTAAAATGACTGATTTATTGGCTGATGAAGCCAAAGATCCACTCATCAAAACCGCTGCCAGCATCATTAATCATAGCATTAAAAAACCCAGTGAAATTATTGATTTTTATCATAAAGTTTATGATGAATGTATGGCCAAAGCAGAACAAGCCCATGTTCGCAAAAAATTAGTTACATTAGACGAGGTGGCCGCCCCCTTGGCACCGTTAAATGAAACTGCTGTATATCAACAAGCCGGTTCTATGCAATCAGAAAAACGTCTGGCTCATTTTGGTGGTGACAAACAGTTACCTGAAAAACAAGCACCGAAACACATGGCCATTCAAATTAACAGAGGTTTACAGGACCTCATGTTAAGCTATTCGAATATGATTGTATTCGGGGAAGATGTGGCTCAAAAGGGTGGGGTGTATACAGTCACAAAAAATTTATTCAAACTGTTCAGTGCCAAACGTGTGTTTAATACTTTATTGGATGAACAAACCATTTTAGGTCTGGCTCAGGGTTATGCCACCCTTGGATTGTTGCCGGTACCGGAAATTCAATATTTGGCCTATTTTCATAATGCCTGTGATCAAATTCGTGGCGAGGCGGCCAGCCTGCAGTTTTTTTCCAATGGCCAATTTTCAAATCCGATGGTTATTCGAATCCCTGGCCTGGGTTATCAAAAAGGCTTTGGTGGTCACTTCCATAATGACAATTCAATCACGGCTTTACGGGATATTCCCGGTTTAATTGTGGCTTGTCCTTCTCGGGGTGATGATGCGGTCAGTATGATGCGTACCCTGACAGCCTTATCGCAAGTGGATAAACGGGTGTCGGTTTTTATCGAGCCAATTGCTTTGTATATGCAAAAGGACTTGTATCAAGAAGGTGATGGCTTATGGAATACCCACTATCCTGAGGCCGGTGTTTATATGCCTTTAGGGCAGCCTCGGGTTTATCACAGCAAAGCCAAAGACATATTAATTATCACCTATGGGAATGGTGTTTTATTAAGCCTAAAAGCCGCTAAAAAGTTAGCTGATATGCACCAAAAACAGGTGCAAGTAATGGATTTAAGGTGGTTACAACCCTTAAATGAAAAAGCAATCAAGCAAATTGCCCGAGAATTTGATAAAATTTTAGTGGTTGATGAAGGCAGGCGCTCAGGTTGTGTCGGAGAAGGGGTTGTCACTGTATTAAGTACGGTAACCACTGCAAGCCAGCAGATTCAACTATTGACCGGCAGCGATTGTTATACACCCCTGGCAGATGCGGCTGGACTTGTATTACCCAATGTTGATGCAATTTATCAACAGTTACTTCTAATTGAGGAGATTCATTGACTGAACTTTGTATTTTATTTGCTGATGTGGCTGACAGCACCGCCTTGTTTGATCAATACGGTGATGACTTGGCACGGGCAGGTATTGCCAATGTACTTAATGAATTGCTTGAAGACGTTCACCATTGTTCGGGCTATTTGGTAAAAACCATCGGTGATGAAATCATGTGTACGTTTGAATCTGCCAAGGATGCCATTGAAGCAGCGGTGATGATGCAAAACAGATTGATTAATCGGTCACCTGATGAGGACATACCCCATATCCATATTCGTATTGGTCTGCATTGTGGTGAAGTGATTGTTGAGAAAGATGATGTGTTTGGGGATGCTGTTAATGTCGCAGCACGCATGACTTCATTTGCTAAAAAGCATCAAATCATCACCAACCAGGACACTTTAAGACATTGTCAGGCGAATCAATTGCCGATGTTTCGTTCCTTAGGTGCCATTGAAGTTAAGGGAAAAGCCAAGGCCATTGAAATGGTTGAAATATTGTGGCAACAAGACAAAAGCAAACTGACCCGAGTGACCTCAACACTCGATATCAAACTCCCTTTTGAGCAAGGGGAAATTCGGATGAATATTAACGGTAAACAATACCGTTTAAATGTCGAGACCCCCCACTTAAGTATTGGCCGGGCTGATGATTGTGATATTCAAGTCAAATTACTTCGAACCTCACGCTATCATGGCGAATTTGATTTTAAAAGCGGAAATTTTAAATACACGGATAACAGTACCAATGGCAGTTGGGTACAACAAAAAAACACCACACCGGTTCGCATCCATCGTGATAGTTTTTTGCTGCAAGGTGAAGGTTGGATTGCGTTTGGACAAATGGATTTCACTGAACAACATAAATTACTTCATTACAAGGTGATTAAATAATGCTTGAATTTATTAAAAAACTGGCCGGTTTCGGGCTGTTAACACTCAGCCTGTTGTATTTGGCTTTGAGGATGTATTAATGAGTGACAGAAAACGACCGGTTAAGTACCGTGAGCGGGCAAAAAAAACCCTGATTGAATTTCAGGCAACGGCTTGGCTGTTATACATTTATAGTATGCCGTTTTTATTTGCCGCATTGTGGCAATTAATTAGCGGTCGTTTGTGGTACTTTTTAATGTCCTTTGGCTGCTTCTTTGGGGTCTTGCTCAGTGCCGTTTGGATGTCCAAGGGGCGTAAAAACAAATACCATTTCCAGCAACGAAAATATACCTTGCAACAACCTTTTCCTTTGATGTTTTTGGCCTCCTTGTCTTTAGGCGTGTCCTCATTTGTTGGGTCTTTTATGGTGGCTGGTCTGGGATTAATGTCAGCCCTTGGCCACGGCATTGCCGCCACGGTTGGCAGTTGGTTATGGTATGGACTGGATGCCGTCGGCGGGTCGGCTTTTAATGAAGTTAAAGACAAAGACAGTCAGACCATTTTGGCGGTTAGTGAGCAGTCAATTGTTAACATAGAACAGGCCGAAAAATATATTGATAATCTGGCATTAAAGGGTTATTTGCATGACATTGTGCGATTGGCACGCAATGTGATTGAAACTTTGGTTGAAAATCCCGAGCAAATTCCGCAAGCCAGGCGTTTTTTGCATTCTTATTTAGATGCCACCGAAAGTGTTATTGCCCGTTATGCAAAAACCCATAAACAGGTGGAAAATGATACACTGGATAATAATTTTAAAACTGTATTACAAAACATTGTCAATGTTTTTTCAGAACAGCAACAGAAGTTGATTGAAAACGATGTATTTGATTTAGATGTGGATATTGAAGTGCTCAATACCCTGTTAGAAAAACAAGGCATTAACTAAGCGAGGCGACTATGACAGAAGACACAAAAACAAAGCTTGAAACAGCCATAACGGAAGAAATCGTTCCTGGTGTAACCACGGAAATGGTGTCCTATCAGGATGCCGACATTGAAGAACAACAACGCATTGACGAATTAATGGCAGAAATTAATATCGCTGATGCCAATTCCATCATTTTCTTTGGCACCAAGGCGCAGGAAAAAGTGACAGACATTTCTGACAAAATGTTGGAAGGTGTTAAAAATAAAGATTTGGGTCAATCCGGTGCTGCCTTGAACGAAATGGTGGCGACCATCCGGGGTTTTGATGTGGATGAATTGGATCCCAATAAAAAGCCCGGCTTTTTTGCCCGATTGTTTGGTGGAGCCAAACCACTGGTCAAATTTTTACAAAAATATGAAGAAGTAAAAAGCCAGATTGAAAAAATCACCAACAAGTTAGAAAGCCATAAAACCACCTTACTTAAAGACATCACCAGTTTGGATCGATTGTATGTGGCGAATCTGGAATATTTTCATAATCTGGAAGATTACATTAAAGCCGGTGAGGAAAAGCTGCGGCAACTCCATGACGAGGTGATACCAAAAATGGAACAGGAGGCCGATAACACCGATGACATGTTGGCTGCCCAGAAGCTCAGAGATATGCGTTCTGCGACTGCCGATTTAGAACGCCGGGTACATGATTTGAGATTAACCCGACAAGTGACCTTGCAGAGTTTACCAAGTATTCGCCTGGTACAGGAAAATGACAAAGGTCTGATTAATAAAATCAACTCAACCATTGCCAACACCATTCCCTTATGGCGACAACAGTTGGCTCAAACGGTGACCATTTGGCGCTCTGAACAAGCCGCTGACACCTTAAAAGATGCCACTGACTTAACCAATGAAATGTTGGCAGCCAATGCTGAAAACCTGCAAATTGCCAACCGTAAAGTGCGAGAACAAATGGAGCGGGGTGTGTTTGATATTGAAGTGATAAAAGAAGCCAATCAAAAACTGATTGCCACCATTGATGACAGCTTACAAATTGCTGAAGCCGGTAAAGCCAAACGTGAAGCCGCGGTTATTGAATTACAAAAAACTGAAAGCCAATTACGAGAAGCCTTACTGACTGCGAAAGCTCGTTACAGTGAAGTGCAACAAGACAGCAAATCAGAATAGCCACCACAGGTCAAGCAGACATCGGCTTGCTTGACCTAAATGGCATATTCAATGGTTACCGGGGCATGGTCAGAAAAGCGTTGGTCTTTGTAAATGTCCGCATTTTGAACGGTGTCTTTAAAGTCTTTAGAAGTTAACTGATAATCCAAACGCCAGCCGGTGTTATTTTGCCAGGCCTGTCCACGATTGGACCACCAAGAATATTGATGCGCTTGTTGGTTAATCTGGCGAAACGCGTCAATTAATTGATGTTCATCCAATAGTTTTGATATCCAGGCACGTTCCTCGGGTAAAAAACCGGAATTCTTTTGATTGCTTTGCCAGTTTTTGATGTCAATTTTTTTATGGGCGATGTTCCAGTCAGCACAGATTATAAAGGGTTTTGCTTGTGATTTTAATTGCTTAATCTTGTTGTCAATATGGTTCATACAAAGGTATTTGAATTCTTGACGACTGTCTTTAGATGACCCTGAAGGCATGTATAAAGAAGCCACAATTAAATCTGCTAATTCAATGGCCAGCCATCGACCTTCGTTGTCAAAGGGTTCAAAACCAATGCCATATTCCACTTTGATGGGTTGTTGTTTAGTTAATAATGCGACCCCGGAATAACCTTTTTTTTCAGCGTCTGCTTGATAATAATGATAACCTTGCGGAATAAAATGTGTCGGTGGCAGTTGATGCAATTGAGCTTTGGTTTCTTGGATGCAAACAAAATCAGCTTGTTGCTGTTTGAGCCAGGGAAAAAATCCTTTACGTTCTGCGGCTCGAATGCCATTGGCATTGAGGGTAATAATTCTCATAAGAGGAATAAAAAAATCAAGATTATAACATTGCCAAAAAAACTTGCATTTAATCATCTGATTTTAGATGATGTTGTTTTTATATCACATAAGTTATTATGTCCATAGCCCAACAATTTCTGCAGCTGGCAATAAAAAAAAATGTCCTGAAGTTAGGTGAATTTACATTGAAATCCGGCCGAGTCAGTCCTTATTTTTTTAATGCCGGTTTATTTGATGATGGCCAGTCTTTACAATTATTGGGTGATTATTTTGCCCAAACCATAGCCCACAGTGGCATCAAATTTGACGGTTTATTTGGCCCTGCATATAAAGGAATTCCATTGGCCACAACAATTGCTGTGGCCTATTACCACCGTTACCAACGCAATATTCCGGTTAGCTTTAACCGCAAAGAAGTAAAAAGTCACGGAGAAGGCGGCGCGCTCATGGGTGCACCATTAAAGGGTCGCATACTGATTGTGGATGATGTGGTTTCAGCGGGTACATCGGTCAGACAATCGATTAACATCATTAGCCAAGCGGGGGCAGAGCCGGTGGCGGTCGCCGTGGCCTTGGATCGTCAGGAAAAAGGTGAAAATGAGCACTCAGCTATGCAAGAATTGGCAACGGAGTTTGCTTTACAAACAACGTCAATCGCAGGTCTTGATGATTTGTTGGCGCTGCTTCCTGATAACAGCGTCGAGGGTAAACGCATCACTGAATATCGACAAAAATATGGTGTATAAACAACATGTCTGATTATGTGATTGGTGATGTACAAGGTTGTTATGATGCCTTAATGGCATTACGCCAAAAAATTAATTTCAAGCCTGATTGTGATCGATTGTTTTTCTTAGGTGATTTGGTGAACCGTGGCGGACAGTCTCTGGCTGTGTTACGTTGGGTTTATGCCCGTCAAGCCAACTGCCAAAGTGTCCTTGGCAACCATGATTTAAGTTTACTGTACCGCTACCATTTACCAAAAAAACGCAGTAAAAATGCTGAATTTAGGGCAATTTTTGAAGCACCTGACCATGCTTTATTAATGGACTGGTTACGCCATTGTCCACTGATGATTGATTTGCCAAATGCATTATTAAGTCATGCCGGAATGTATCCTTTTTGGGATGTTGAAACTTTTAAACAAAAAGCTGACTGGGCGGCCATGAAGTTACAAAGTAAACCCAATAAGTATCTTAAGTATATGTATGGTGATCAACCTGATCGTTGGCAAGATGATTTAACGAAAATCGAGCGATGGCGATTTATTATTAACAGCACCACCCGTATGCGATTTATCGATAAGCAAGGCCGGCTTGATTTAAAAGAGAAAATGGCTGCCACTGCCAAACCAAATTTACAAGCCTGGTTTAACTATCTCGATCAAACCACTCTCGATAAACCCCTTTATTTTGGTCATTGGTCGACTTTGGGCCTTTATCAACAGGGTTTTATAAACTGTTTAGACTCGGGATGTGTGTGGGGTGGGGCATTAACAGCGGTGCGACTGGATGACCTGCAGTTGATACAGGTGAGTTAATACCGATTAGCCACAACAAAAGGTCGATTTTTAAGCCCATAACTGCCAAAATACACCGATTAATTCAGCCTCATCTATGAAATTCCTATGACAGATAAATACGTTACTGAAAATTTTATTACTCAAATTATTGATGCCGATTTGACCAGCGGCAAGCACACCGATATTGTTACCCGGTTTCCACCGGAGCCTAACGGTTACTTACACCTTGGACATGCTAAATCCATTTGTTTGAATTTTGGGGTGGCGGCCGATTATAACGGCACCTGTCATCTACGTTTTGATGACACCAATCCGGAAAAAGAAAGTGCTGAATATGCTCAGGCCATTCACGAGGATGTGCGGTGGCTGGGTTTTGATTGGGCTGAACATGAATACAATGCCTCTGATTATTT
>QQUO01000132.1 GCA_008501575.1 Pseudomonadota bacterium | reverse complement strand
AGCGGTGCGATAACCTTCACTGGCTGCTGGTTTCAGCACCCAGTTTGTGTAATTTTCGGCCAGCGCGTTTAATTGTTTCTGGCTGAAGGTTTGCAGTTCCCGACGCAGGTCATCACCGCTAATAAATTCGCCCAAGGTTTCGGCTAAGCGCTTCGGTAAAAAACGATTCAGCACCTGTAAAAGCGATAACTGTGGGGTGTTGAGCTTGGCTTCGATTAAATTCGCCAAAAAATCATAATCCGGAATGAGATTAACATAAATGCTTTCACCCGGCTGCCAGTAACTGGAAATTTGCAAAATCGCCGGGCCGCTTAATCCGCGATGTGTGAACAACACTTGATGGGTAAAAGATTGCCCGTTTTTCGAGCTGACTTCAGCCCGTACACTGCTGCCACTTAAGTCAGAAAACAGCTTTTGATGCTGATCGGAAAACATTAACGGCACCAGACCGGCACGTTTTGGCAACACCGTTAAGCCCATTTGTTCGGCCAGTTGATAACCGTAATCCGAGCCACCCATTTTTGGAATGGATAAACCACCGGTGGCCACCACCAATTGTGGTGCAGTAAATTGTCCAATGTTGGTTTGCACAGTAACCGGCGGACCGACTGCTAATTGTTCAATACTGACATCACAATGCAGATCCACACCCTGCTCGCGACAATCATCCAATAAGGCGTTCAGTAGATCTTTGGCGCTGCGGTTACAGAATAACTGACCCAGTTCTTTTTCATGGTAACCAATATCATGGTCTTCCACCCATTGAATAAAATCCCACTGGCTGTAGCGACTTAAGGCGGATTTTATAAAGTGTGGATTGGCGGATAAAAAATATTCCGGTGCACAATGCATATTTGTGAAATTACAGCGACCGCCACCGGACATCAGAATTTTTTTACCCGGTTTATTGGCTTTCTCCAGAACCAAGACTTTTAAACCACGACCCGCCGCGGTTTTGGCGCACATTAAACCGGCGGCACCGGCGCCTAAGATAATGACATCATAGGCGTCGGTTTTTGCGTTTGCGTTCAATTAAGCTAAAACCTCAGGTGCATCCGGTTGTTGTTCCGGTGAAGCCTTGATAAATTCATCCAATACCATGCAGTGTTGATAGATTTCAGTCAATCGCGGGTAATCATCCAGCGGCACCTGAAAGCGATTGGCATTATAGATTTGTGCCACCAGACAAATATCTGAAAAACAGGGATACTCCGCATGCATGAATTGAGTTTTTCCGGTACTGGCTTGCTGTTCTAAGGCCTTAAAACCTTTATGAATCCAATGGGCATACCAGGTATCAACCTGGTCTTGTTGCCAGCCTTGTTTTTTCAGGTATTGTAAAACCCGTAGATTATCCAAAGGATGAATATCAGACACAATGGTTTGGGCAGCGGCCCGGCATTGCGCTCTTCTGATGGCATCTTCCGGTAATATCGATGGCGCGGGCTGACATTCTTCTAAGTATTCAAGTATCGCCATGGATTGGGTAATGACATGTCCCTCCTTCGTGACCAAACTCGGCACCAAACCCTGCGGATTGACTTCACGGTAACCGGCCTGATGCTGCTCACCACCGTCTTTAACCAGATGAACTGCTTTAGTTTCATAGCCTAAGCCCTTTAAATTTAAAGCAATTCTGACGCGGTAGGCCGCGGTACTGCGCCAGTAGCTGTATAAGGTTAGTTTACTCAAAATAGAAATGTCCTCTGTGTTTACTCATATCTTTAATTTCAAACATTAATTTTTACCACAAAGTTCACAAAGTTACTCACAAAGAACGCAAAGCTATTATCAAATGTTTTCTTTGCGTTCTTTGTTTATTCTCAGTGTCCTCTGTGGTTATCTTTTTATATCCTGCAAACCTGTATATGGCATAAAAATTGACTCTATTTATTCAAAATATAAAGCCCCACGTTGTTTTTCTTTTGGGTAAACCTGATTCATGGTGTCCACATCATATAAACGACCGTTCAGCATCACCTGATGGATATCATCAGTGGTTTCGATGTTTTGCATGGGGTCTTGGTTTAAGATGACTAAGTCAGCCAGTTTACCGGCTTTCAATGAACCTAAATCGTTGTCCATGCCAATGTACTTGGCACCATCGATGGTGGCCGCTTTGATGATATCCAAAGGCTCCATACCACCTTGGCCAAACATCCACATTTCCCAATGGGCGGCCAGACCTTCACGCTGACCATGGGCGCCTAATAAAACATCAACACCTTCATCCTGTAATTCGGTGACAACCCGGGCGTTATTAAAGTGATTATAGTCTTCTAACGGCGCTTTAGAGCGGCGCACTGAAGCCGGTTCAAGGATATTGGCCGGAACATATTTTGATAATATCGGGTGTTTCCAGACATCGGTTTTATCATACCAATAGCGTTCGCCCCAAATACCGCCGTAACCAACACCTAAAGTCGGCACATAGGCGGTATCAGAACCTGCCCACAGCTGTTTGACATCATCATAAATGGCTGCAACCGGAATGGAATGCTCAATACCGGTGTGGCCATCGACAATCATGCTCATATTGTGCATAAACAAAGAGCCACCTTCAGGAACGACCATTAAACCGGTTTGGCGGGCCGCTTCCAAAATTTGCTGGCGTTGATCACGGCGTGGCTGATTATAACTTTTGACACTAAAGGCTCCCGCAGCTTTCATGCGCTGTAAATGTCCCATGGCGTCGTCCAAGCTATTGACTTTGGCGGTGATGTAATGAGTGGCACCATAGAGAATTGTGCCCGTCGAATAGGTTCGTGGTGCGGTGATTAATCCCGCTTGCTGCATTTCTGATGCGGCAAAAATCGCTTCAGTATTGGCCGAAGGATTATGGGTGGTGGTCACGCCAAAAGCCAATGAGGCATAGGCATTCCAGTTTTCTTGGGGAATGATTTGATCATTGGCATAAGGGCCGTGCCAATGGACATCCACAAGACCTGGAATAATGGTTTTACCGCTGACATCAATAACTTGGGCACCTTTCGGCACCTCAATTTCGGCACCGACTGCTTGAATACGGTTGTCTTTAATCAATATCACACCATCATCAATCACCAGTTGCTCACCATCAACCTGTTCCATGGTGATAATTTTGGCACCTTTTAATGCCACCAGGCCAGTCGGTTTGTCCGTTTGCGCGGTGAATTCAATACTGGTTTTTTGTGGTTCAGGTTTGTCTTCAACAGCTTCTTCATTGAGAAAATCAAACACAGCCGATAAGGGTTGTTGGTAGAGATTTGGTCCCATGGCCCAACTCAATACTTTTGAATCCTGGCTCCAGCTGAGGTTTTTACCGGCATAGGTCGAAAACTTCTGCAGCGGCAAATTTTTAGCAGCCGAACCGGTGGCAATGTATTGACCATTGCGCACAAATGGCGTGACATAAACCTGGAAATTCTGAATAAAGGCCAACCATTTTTCATCCGGAGACACTTTAAAGTGACTGATCCATTCACCTTGGTAGTGCTTGTGTTTGTCATTACCGCTTAAATCAGTGGAATACAACTGACTGGTAAAAACTTCACCTTTCTTATCACTACCGGTGAAATAGACACGGTCGTTGTTGCCGGTGAAAAACGGTTCACTGCCGGCATCGGCCAGTTTACGTTGTTCTCCGGATTTAATATCAATTTTAAAAATTCCGGTGTCATGGGAATACAGCGGGCTGGTTAAATACCCGCCTTTTATGGCTTCAAAGACCGCGGTTTTTCCATCCGGTGACAGCACCGGATTAATGAAATGACCGGGCTGTTTGGTCAGTTGTTGGCTGCGTCCAATGAGTTTTGCTAATCGAACTGAGCCTAACTTTTTATCATGCCAGGTACTGTATATGATGTGCTTACTATCCACACTGTAGCGTGGATAAAACTCAAAATGTTCGGTTTGTTTGGTTAGCCTTTGTGGACGTCCATTCGGCAAATTCACTGTGTAAATATAACCCAAAGCCTGAAACAGTGCTTGTTTGCCATCAGGTCTGACTTGTAACCAACGCAGCATTTTTGCATTAAATTCATTTGGTGCCACTTCATTACTTACGGTAATGGCTTGCCGAATTTCACGTTTATCCGCCACTTTAAAAGGAATCTGAGTGACTTCTTTGGAAACCACATTTATGCGGTGAATGCCACCTTTGGCATAAAACACAATGTCTTGACCATTCGGCAGCCAGGCAAAATTCGGATAAACCCCGTGAATGGCCCAGGTTTCCTGCATATCACGTGTTAAATCAGTATAAATGGGCGTTAATTCACCACTTGTACGGTCCTGAACAAACAGGGCACTATCGGCCCGTATGCGACGCACAAAAGCCAGTGAGTCGCCATCCGGAGAGGGTGTCGGTCTAACCGCTCCACCCGGTCCTGATACCCACGGTTTAATGTCACCGGTGGCCAGCTCAATGGCAAATATTTCATAAATTTGGTTATTAGAATCTTTCGAGTATTCAAAAAACGGCCCGGGTGTAGAGTCCCGTGAAAATAACACATGTTGACCATCGGGCGTATAAATGGGCTCGCCCAAATCCTTTTGTTCATTGGGGCGTTTGTTTAATTGCACGCCTTTACCACCGGATTTATGATACAACCAGATTTCGCCGGCACCCAAAGAGCGCATCCCGGTAAAATGTTTACGGGCGACAATATAATCACCATCCGGTGACCAGGCCGGCGAATTCAATAATCGGAATTTTTCATCGGTCACGGCGCGGGCCTCGCTGCCATCGGTGTTCATAATCCAGATATTATCACCACCGCCTTGATCGGAGGTAAACACCAATTGTTGACCATTCGGTGAAAACCGTGGCTGCATATCCCAGGCCATGGAGTTGGTGATGTTTTTGGCCTCACCCCCTGATATTGGTAAGATATAAATATCGCCCAATAAATCAAACACAATGGTTTGACCATCGGGGCTGACATCGAGGTTCATCCAGGTACCGGTTTCGGTGTTAATATCCACCATCACTTTTTCTCCGGGTGGATTATTGACATCCCATGAATCCTTGTCCCCGGGTTCATCAGCCGTTACCATGGCAGACATTGAGAACAACAGGGTCAAAGAAAGTCCTTGTAGAATGCTTTTACGTTTTGAAGACATGGTTAACCTCAATTTTTTATTAAAGAATGGCACAATTATAAAGGTTTGACAGAAAAAATCGCTTACAATCCTGACTTTTTGGCTTTATCTCTGATTACTTGAAATTGTATGTTTGGTTTGGGTGAAATACTGTCCTTATTGTGTGCCTTGTTATGGGCAATTGCGGTCATCTGCTACCGTAAAGCCGGCGAACACAGCGGCGTCAGTGCCATGAATCTTTTTAAAATTGTGCTCACCTTCCTGCTGATGATTCCCACCTTATATTTTACCGATGGTTTCATACCACCGGAACTCACCAGTGAAGATTGGATTATTCTATTGATCAGTGGTTTTTTTGGGATTATGTTGGCCGACATGTTTTATCTGCGCGCACTACAATTAATCGGCGCAGGTTTAACCGGTATCACCGGTTCTCTGTACAGCCCATTCGTGGTTTTTTTATCTTTCTTTTATTTAAGCGAACGCCTCAACGGCTGGCAAATTTTTGGCATGGCTCTGGTCATGGTCGGGGTCGCAGTCATCAGTTTACGCAAAAAATCACTGGCCATTGTTCATCCCCCTTTTATTGGCTTTGTGTTCGCCGCCATGGCGGTGTTTTGTACCGCTTTGGGAATTGTTATCGTTAAACCCATCACCACAGAACTGCCTTTTTTCTGGATTATTTTTATTCGCACTATTGGCGGCTTAGCCACCATGTTGATTTTTAATGCCTTATTAAACCGCAGTTTAAATCCCTTATCTGTTTGGCAATCTCCGGGCAAATGGTGGCTGTTAATGGGTGCATTTTTAGGCCAATACTTGTCCACCATGGTGTGGGTGGCCGGTTATAAATACACCGATGCCTCGGTGGCTTCTATATTGAATGAAACGGCGGCGGTGTTTATCTTTATCTTGGGTTGGTTGTTATTAAAAGAAGAGATGAATACCCGAAAATTAACCGGTGCCATTATCAGTGTGGCCGGCGTATTAATGGTATTACAAATGGCCGGTTAAGAGTTTGACATTTTCTGCACCGATTATTTGTTAAAATAAAATCTTTAATCAATGTGTTTTTATGTCTGATACCAGTAAACCTGTTATTTTTATCACCGGTGCCACCGGTATGCTGGGTCAACTACTCTTGGCTGATTTATCAGCAGACTATCAGCCGGTGGCGTTGCAACGTGACAAATCAGATCCGCACCGGCCCAGCTGGAATTACCAACAAGCTTTAGAAGAACATGACGTTAAAGCACCCTTTGCCGTAATCCATCTGGCCGGTGCCGGTATTGCCGATAAACGCTGGACCGATGCCTATAAAAAGCTCATTTTTGACAGTCGAATTCATGGTACCAATTGGCTGGTCAACAGCATCCAAAGTCAGTCACAACAACCACAATTATTTCTGTGTGCCTCAGCCATCGGCTATTACGGGCATCGACCCGGCGAACAACTGAATGAACACAGTCCCGCCGGTGATAATTTCGTCGCTGACTTATCACAACACTGGGAAGCCAGCGCCCAACAATTACAAAGTCCACAAACCCGCGTGACAAACCTGCGCTTTGGCTTAATGTTAGACCGCTCCGGCGGGGCATTAAAAAATATGTTGTTACCCTTTAAACTGGGCTTGGGTGGTCGCATCGGCTCCGGTGAGCAAATGTATTCCTGGGTCAGTTTAGCTGATGTTAGTCGAACCATTAAATATTTATTGCAAAACCCCATAACCGGTCCGGTCAATATCACCGCACCCCATGCCGTCACCAATAAAACCTTCACCAAAACCTTAGCCAGGCAACTCCATCGTCCGGCTATTCTGCCCATGCCTGAATTAATGGCCCGCTTGGTTTTTAAAGACCTGGCCGATGAACTGTTACTGGCCGACGCCCATGTTTTGCCCGACCGGCTACAAAACGCCGGCTTTCGCTTTAATTATCCGACCATTGAACAAGGACTGGATGCCGCGCTGCGATGAATATTGTTGTTTTTGACAACTACCCAAAGGTCAACTGCAAGGCGCCGATGAAACGGCCACCATACTGATTGAACAAATCGCGAAAAACCATTCCCTGGTGATTTTTGATACAATACAAGGTATGCAAAAACCACTTAGAAAAGACATCCAACCCGGTACTGAAGTGAGTATCGTACAAAAACACCACCAACGCAGTGGTGAACTCACCGAAGGCACGGTCAAACGCTTATTAACCAAATCACCATCGCACCCCCA
>QQUO01000315.1 GCA_008501575.1 Pseudomonadota bacterium | reverse complement strand
CCCCGCCAGACACGACCGGTTACCAATTGGAACGGTCGAGTAGATATTTCCTGGCCGGCCCCGGCCACGCCGATAACAACCGACTCGCCCCAGCCTTTGTGACAACACTCTAAAGCTGAACGCATCACATCCACATTACCGATACATTCAAAAGAATAATCAACACCACCCTCGGTCAACTCGACGATAACGTCTTGAATGGGTTGATCGTAATCTTTAGGGTTAATGCAGTCAGTGGCACCTAATTTTCGCGCCAATTCAAACTTACTTTCATTGATATCAATGGCAATAATGCGTGATGCTTTGGCCATGGTTGATCCAATAATGGCCGACAGGCCGATACCGCCCAGACCGAAAATAGCCACTGTTGCGCCCTCTTCCACCTTGGCTGTGTTCATCACGGCACCCATACCGGTGGTGACACCACAACCCAACAGGCAAACTTCTTCAAGCGGTGCGTCTGGATTAACCTTGGCCAGGGCGATTTCCGGTAACACCGTGTATTCTGAAAACGTTGAACACCCCATGTAATGATAGATGGGCTTGCCATCTTTATAAAAACGCGTGGTGCCATCAGGCATCATGCCCTGGCCCTGGGTTTCACGAATTTTTTGACAAAGGTTGGTTTTACCGGACAGACAGAATTTACACTCACCACATTCCGGCGTGTATAAAGGAATAACATGATCACCGACAGCCACGCTGGTGACACCTTCACCGATTTGCTCAACCACACCACCGCCTTCATGACCAAGTATGGCAGGAAAAATCCCTTCCGGATCTTCGCCTGATAAAGTGAACGCGTCTGTATGACAGACACCGGAGGCCAAAATTTTAACCAGAACTTCACCTTTTTTCGGTAACATCACATCCACTTCTTCAACAGACAGTGGTTGGTTGGGTCCCCAGGCAATGGCGGCTTTTGATTTAATAAATTGATCAGACATAATATTTAAAGACTTTTATTTTGAATAAAGTCATTATAGTCTGTTTCCTTAAGGGTGATAATACCTATATTTGTAAAACAATATTACCACACAGTAACAATCTTTCTAGAGTGCTGCGGAGCAGCACGACCCGCCGAGCCGGTTGGTGAGCGAAGCGAATCAGAGGCGAAGCGCGCGAAGTTATAAGAAGTGGTCGCCGTGGCCGCTTTCACTTTAGTCGGGAACAAAAGTGAATGAAGTCCCAAGAACACACCTTCTTTTTAGAGTTTATCGGCCAAATAATCGATGAGCTTGCGGACCTTTGGCGATAAGTAACGGTTATAGGGGTAAAGCGCCCAGATATCCTCTTCAGGAACTTGGTACTTTTCTAACAGTGGCACCAGAATTTTATCTTCAATATAATCCGTGACATAATAATCAGGTAGTTGCGTGATACCCAAACCTTTTAAGGCTGCATCCAAAAGGGACAGACCAATATTACAACTGATACTGCCTTTAACCGGTATATGAACAATTTGTCCCTTGTCTATAAACCGCCAGTACTCAGTCGCCCCACGCAAGCAATTATGCTCATTCAGTTCTTTTAAGGTAAAAGGCATGCCTTCTTGTTCGATATAAGCCGGCGATGCACACACCACTTGTTTTCGAGAGGTCAATTTTTTAGCCATCAAACTGGAACTTTCCAGCTCGCCCAAACGAATCACCAAATCAAAACTTTCATCCACCACATTAACCTGTCTGTTGGTTAAATGTAAATCAACCTCAAGGGACTTGTGTTGCTTCATAAAATCATGAATCAGAGGCGCCACACGGCGCTCGCCATAAATAACCGGTGCGGAAATTCGTAATTTACCGGTGATGATGTTTTGTAAATCTGTGATGGCCCGTTCGGCTTCCTGTAAACCATCCAGTGCACGGCGACAATGGTGATAATACGTGTCACCCAATTCCGTTAAGGCCACATGACGGGTGGTGCGGATAAATAATTTTGTGGCAATCCTGGACTCCAAACGACTGACCTGACGACTCACTTGTGCGGTGGAAATACCCAGTCTTTTGGCAGCCGCTGTAAAACTATTTTCTTCTGCAACGGCAACAAATTCACTGATGCCTTCCCATTTATACATAACACGCAACAATTTATTCTGATTAATAAAGATGCTACATTTTCATTGCCCGAAAGTCTATTATTATTTTACAGAGACAATCTTCTAAGCTTATCTCATTCTCATATTGAATCCGACGAAGAATTCGTTTTAAACACACTTCGTATAGGCTTTTGTAACAGTATAATGATTAAAATAAGACTATAAGCGGCCCATAAATACATGGGCCAGTGACTCAAAGACCCAATCACAACAGCACCCCCTTCACCCGCATTGAAAGCCGGTGGCGGCCCGGGCTGCCGATGTAGCCAAATAGTGATTATTCCGGATAATCTAATCAAAAAATCAACAGTGAGTACACATAGCGCAAAACACCACGCCCATACCCGAATTCTAAACAAACCATAGGCCACGACCATTTTCAAAACAAGCAGAAGAGCAATCCACACAGTCCATAATAAATTCTGCCAATAAATATCAGACCAGCTATGGCTTAGAGACGAAGAACTCAATTCCCACCAAATGAGTTTGATAACACCGGGCAGAGAATACAGCGCAGTAGCTAACGTTATAATCGCTATAAACTGAACTATAAATATAGACTTGTTATTTTGCATGGCGTTTTTATATCGGTAAGAATCAAGATATTATCATAATAAAGCTTTCTATTTTTGACGTTATACTTAACAATCACAGACATAATAAAACTTGGGTCGGCTAAAGCCGACGGCCCAAATTACCCAATATTTTAAAAGTCGCCTTAATTCAAATATGTCATATTTATCTTGGGTAGTTGACTTTAGCCAACCAAACCATTAAACATGGCTTATGAGAAAGAAACTGTTTCATTTCAGCCAAATCATCACGTATCACTTTATACCCTTTAGGAGTCAAGCAACCATGAAATCACTTATCTGTGTATTGTCCATATTCTTATTTGGATGCAGCCAAGAACCGCAAACACAAGAGACAACTATAACAGTTAATAACACTGTACAAGTCGGTGCCAATGCCATGACAGTCGAATCATTAACAAACCACATAAAAATCCTGGCTTCTGATGAGTTCGGTGGGCGTGGCCCGGGTACGGAAGGTGAAGTTTTAACCGTTGATTATTTAATTAAAGAATTTAAAGCCGCGGGTCTTAAACCCGGCAATGGCGACAGTTATACACAAGCCGTGCCGCTAACCTCAGTTGAAGCCATTAACAAACCAAGCCTAACCATTCATGACGATTCAGGTCAGGATTTGACTTTACACTACACCAAAGAACAAGTGATATGGACTCGGCAGCAAACTGAATCCGTGGCCATTGATGACAGCGAGTTGGTATTTGTTGGATATGGTATCAATGCCCCGGAACAAAACTGGAATGATTATGCCGATATGGATGTAAGCGGTAAAACAGTGGTGATGCTGGTCAATGATCCGGGTTACGCCACCCAGGACGATAATTTATTTAATGGCAACAGCATGACCTATTATGGTCGCTGGGATTATAAATACGATGAAGCCGCCCGACAGGGTGCAGCTGCAGCCATTATTATTCATGACACCAAACCAGCGGCCTACCCCTGGTCAACGGTGGCGTCCAGCTGGACCGGCCCACAATTTGATATGGTCAGACAAGATAAGGGTGAACAACTGTCTTTAATTGAGGGTTGGGTGACGAAAGACACCGCGAGAGACTTATTCAATCGATCCGGTTTAGATTTTAAAGACATGTATACCGCGGCACAAACCAGAGGCTTCAAAGCCATTGACATGAATTTAACCGCTTCGGCAAGCATTCAAAACAACGTCGAACAACTGGACTCACAAAATGTGGTGGCCATGATTGAAGGCAGTGAGTCACCGGATGAAGTCTTTATTTACATGGCGCATTGGGATCACTTAGGCATTGACCCCACCATGGAAGGCGATAATATTTTTAATGGCGCACTGGATAATGCCACCGGCACCGGTGGTCTCATTGAGCTGGCCAAAGCTTTTGCCAGTTTGCCGGAAAAGCCTAAACGGACTGTGGTGTTTATGGCCGTTACCGCCGAAGAACAAGGTTTACTCGGCTCGGCTTATTACGCCGCACACCCCATCTTTCCTTTAGAAAAAACCGTCCCCGGACTCAATATGGATGGTCTGAATAACTTTGGCCCAACCCATGATGTGACTGTGGTTGGTTACGGCATGAGCCAACTCGATGATTATCTGGCGAAACAAGCCAAAACCCAAAATCGTGTACTGAGACCCGATTCCATGCCGGAAAATGGTTATTATTACCGCTCAGATCACTTTGAGCTGGCCAAATACGGTGTGCCGATGCTGTACCCCAATAATGGCATTGACCACAAACTGAAAGGTATTGAATACGGCAAGCAAAAAGAAGCCGAATACACCGCCGAACACTATCATGCGCCATCTGATGAATACCATGAAAGCTGGGATCTGAACGGTGCGGTTGAAGACCTTAAACTGTATTTTCTCACCGGATTAGACATAATCAACAGTAACGACTGGCCGAAGTGGAATGAAGGCACGGAGTTCAAAGAAATCCGTGATAAACAACGCCAAGATTAAGTTATATTTTTACTGCGCAAATTATCAAGAAAACAAGGATCAAGTCACTTATTGTAAATTCATGGATTGATACCTTGTTTTCTTTGATGAAAAGTGCGCTTTAAATTTGAATATTATTTTTTACATTTGATCAGATAAAAAGGATAAATATCGGCCACTTCTGTAACTTCACATAGACCAGCTTGCCCAAATTCATCTTGTATCGTTTCTTGGTCATAAAAGAACATGGTTAAACCGGGTGCCATTTCATATCTGTCTCGGCCGATACAAACGCCTTGGCCATAAAGTGGTGCTTGCTTGGTAACAGTCGCAAAAACCATATGGCCGTTATCACTTAATTGATTGAAGCAATCTTGGATAAATTTTTTTCTGGCGTTTTTATCCAACAATTGAATGAGCGCATAACTATAAATACCGTCATACAGTTTGTCATCAAATGGCATTTCAGTGACTGAACCCTGATGAATCATTAAATCGTTACCGAAATGTTTGTGCGCTAAATCAATGGCTGTTTGGGAAATTTCAATGCCTGTCACGGTCATTCCATTCTCCATGAAAATTCGGGCATTCCTGCCATAGCCAATACCCGGAATGAGTACATTTTTGACATTGTGTGCTATAAAAAAATCATTGGTCAGTCGTGTAGATTGTGCCGGTTCAAAACCCCACATTTCCTGTTGTTCTTTAAATAATTGGTCCCAAAATTCTGTCATTATTGGTATCGATAATGTTGTTGTGATTTATTTTAATGTGCTGTTAAGAACGTATTGCTTTCATTGGTTTGATACAGAATACTCAAGTCAGTGAATACATTATAGTTCAACAGCAAATGAACATTAGAAATTTACTTAAGACTCACCCGAATGATGGAATAAACCGCCTGTGAAATTAGATTTGATGCCTGTCCCGTATATTTCTGTTTTATTTACCATGAATGCCAAAACAGACATCAATATGATTCACTTCATAGCTTTAGCCTGATACATTGCCCCATCAGCACCCTGTATGGCATGGCTGAGTGAGTCACTGTATGCCATGGTTTTTAGGCCCAACGACAAACTGATGCCCGGACCTGATGAATCTGCAGTGGCCAGACTGTTTTGAAATTTGGTAATGGCGGGGGAAATTTCTTCCGGGCTTTGATTCTTAATTATGGCCAGAAATTCATCGCCACCTAAACGGAATAAACTGGCATTTTTCTTAAAGTATTGGCGCATAGCCACTGAAACCCTTTTTAAACAAGTGTCACCAACAGCATGTCCCCATTGATCATTGATTTGTTTAAATCGATCAACATCTATATACAATAAGGTGGCCATCTCTTCTTGTTCAAGTTTAAATGATTCGAGTTTTCTGCGATTCCATAGTTTGGTAAGTGGATCTTCATCAACCAGATCACGCAACGATGTTTGTGCTGTTTCAAGTTCTGCATTGCGGTTCCGAATTTCATCAATAACACGGTTCAAAATGGCCAGTACACAGGTGATTCCAACAATGAGTTCAGAGATGGAATCAAAAAAAGATATTCTGGTCATGTAATGTGGTACCTGCTGCCCCCAAAACGTGGGTGTTAATACCACGGCATGGTGTAAAAACACCACCCCTTCCAAACTCATCACCAGCTGCAAGATTTTACCGCTGTGAAAATTCTTTTTAAATAAAAACAAACCACCGCCGATGAACAAAACAAAACCCACCAGCCAATACACAATAATCTGAATATCTAATGTGTCCAATGGACTGATTAATAAAATTCCGGCGGACATAAATGTCATTAGAGCCAGTGACAGGATGAATTTTGTTCGAAAGATATCGAGGCGATTTAAATAGCGACCGAGGCCAATGATTAATAGCACAGCAAACCAAACTTTTCCGCAGGCATACAACAAATATAAAGCCTTCAGTGTTATCGGTGAAAATCGATCAGCACCCGCAAGAACGGCAAAAATACACAACAGCGCCAGTAAATTACTTAACCAGGCCAACAACCAAAAAGAAATGGCTCGCCGTGGAAAATGTAACCACAAAGTCAGAAATACCACGGTAAAAACCATCAAGATAGCCAGCTGTGTCACAATTGCCCAGGTGTTTAGTGCCACATCAATGGAAGCCATAAGCTGCTGACTGGCTTCACCTGGGGCATTCATATGGATTGATTAAGCTGATTCACCCTAAATAATATAAATCAATGTAACCGCTAAATCAATTTTAAGTCATTTTGAAGTGACTAAGGATTGTTAATTGCCACAGATTTTATTTGAGCCCAATGACCCTCAACGGAGACCGAGTGAGGACTCAATAATCCATTTTTAATTCACGATAACTATACAAATTCAGGACCTTTGATACATGTAATCAAAACTAAATTCTGCCATAATCATGGCTTTACCGGACACGTCTTCTCATGAAATTACTGATCTTTATGGCTGTATTCCTGATGATGCCCCGCCTGCACGCGGCACCGGAACCCATTATCTATGGCACCATTACGACGCACAATGGAGAAACTTTTTCTGGCAGTATTTTTTGGGGCAAACAAGAAACTTTTCTCAGTGATATTTTCAACGCTGAAAAAATAAGCACAGTGGGTATTGAACATTTAAGTGAGCAGCAGCGCGAAGAGCTGGAAGACCATCAACCCGGACCACAAGCCAACTTTGGCAACATTCAAATCACCTTTAAATCAATCTT
>QQUO01000126.1 GCA_008501575.1 Pseudomonadota bacterium | reverse complement strand
GAAACCGATGAAGTTGAAACAGACGAAGTTGAAACTGCTGAAGTTGAAATAGACGAAGTTGAAGCCGACGAAGTTGAAGCCGACGAAGTTGAAACTGATGAAGCTGAAACAGACGAAGTTGAAGCAGACGAAGTTGAAATCGACGAAGTTGAATCAGCTGAAGTTGAAACCGACGAAGTCGAAGCAGACGAAGTTGAAACAGCTGAAGTTGAGACGGATGAAGCTGAAATGGATGAAGCGGCCAGTGCCTATGATTTTGACCTGGAAGTGGACGATGAGTTATTAGAAATATTTTCAGAAGAGGCTTCTGAGATTTTTGATCGGGCCGAGCATTCAATGGCTGAATTGGAAGACAATCCGGATCAAATAAGTATTGTTCAAGCATTACAACGTGACTTACATACTTTAAAAGGTGGTGCAAGAATGGCCGGCTTGAGTCAAATCGGCGATCTATCCCATCAGCTGGAGTCCTTATTGGAAACCATTGCCGCTAAACAAGTCGATGTAAATGCTCAGCAGTTTCAAGTTATTTCCACCACCATGGATCAGATACACGACATGGTGGCGGCTGATGATTTTGGGCAGTTAACCGCCATTGATAAAGCCACGGAAAGTATTGAAAAATTACTGTCCTCAGAAGGTGAGGAAATTAAGGAGCAGTCCGAATTGGATCAAACTTTCTTCGATCCGTTAACCCGAATTGAAGATGATTCAGAACAACAATTGGTGATAGATTCTGACACTTCGGATTCACCACAACGGGCAGCCAAAAAATCCAATATTTTGTCGGGTGGTCAAATTAAGGTTAACTCGGAATTATTGGATAAATTGGTGAACTTTGCCGGTGAGGTGAGTATTTATCGCTCACGCATGGAGCAACAGTCCGTTGAGTTAAAGTTAAATATTGATGAATTGGAAAATACGGTTGAACGGGTACGCCGTCAGCTGCGTGATTTGGAGCATGAAACTGAAGCCCAAATTATTTCGAATTATCAATTGCAGGATGAAGAATTAGAAGAGGACTTTGACCCACTGGAGCTGGATCAATTTTCCACCATCCAACAACTGTCACGATCGTTGTCTGAATCTGTTTCGGATTTAACCAATATTCAAAACTATTTAAAAGAATCAGTGCGTTCATCAGAAACCTTATTAATTCAGCAATCTCGGGTAAATACCGAACTGCAAGAAGGTTTGATGGAAACCCGATTGGTGACTTTTAATTCCCTGGTGCCACGATTACGCCGGGTGTTACGAACCGCATCTCAGGAGTTGGGAAAGAATGCCAAGCTGATTATCCATGGTTCTGAAGGTGAAATGGATAAAACCGTATTAGAGGGTATTCAAGCTCCATTAGAACACATGATTCGAAATGCCGTGGTGCATGGACTTGAGTTAGACCGTGAGGTGGTTAATAAACCAGCACAGGGTGAAATTGAAATTGATATTTCCCGGGAGGCCACAGAGGTTGTTATTACCGTTAAGGATGATGGTGCTGGTATTGATGTAGAGGCTGTTCGTGCCAAGGCAATCTCACGGGGTTTGATAGAAGGCACTGAATCATACAGTGATAACGACATTGCCCAACTCATTACCCACAGCGGTTTATCGGCGGCTGACACTGTCACCAAATTAGCCGGTCGTGGCGTTGGAATGGATGTTGTTAATAATGAAATTAAACGCCTGGGTGGAAGTTTAGAAATCAGCTCCACAAAAGGTCAAGGTACTTTATTCACCATTCGTTTACCTTATACGCTGGCGTTGACACAGGCTTTAATTGTACAAGTGGCAGACCATCGCTACGCCATTCCGGCCTCTGGTGTGGAAGGCTTGGTTCGCATGACCGTTGATGAATTTAAGCGCCGCCTTGAGGATAATGATTTAACTTATGACTATGCCGGTGAACCCTATCATATCCAGGAGCTTAATAAATTATTGAATGTGGATTCAGATATTATGGCTGAAGGTGATTTGGTGCCATTGGTGATGATTAAATCCGGTGATCAAGGGGTTGCTTTACGGGTTGACCAAACATTTGGCGGTCGGGAGATCGTGGTTAAATCGGTGGGTATTCAAGTGGCTTCGGTACCGGGAATTTTTGGTGCCACCATTCTGGGTGATGGTGCGGTGGTGTTGATTTTAGATATTATCCCGATGCATCGTGACTACATGCAGAAAATGGAACGCTTAAAAGCAGAAGGTATTGCGATTCAGGAGACCCAGGAAGAAGAAACTGCAATCACCATTATGGTTGTCGATGATTCCATTACCATGCGCCGTGCTGGAGAACGTATTTTAACCCGTAATGACTTTGAAGTTATGACCGCTAAAGATGGTTTGGATGCTTTAAACAAATTACAAGAGCAGGTACCGGATTTGATGTTGCTGGATATCGAAATGCCTCGTATGGATGGCTATGAATTGGCCACCACCATGAAACAATCGGATAAATTCAAAAATATACCCATTATTATGATTACTTCTCGTACCGGACAAAAACATAAAGATCGGGCCAAAGCCATTGGTGTAGATCGCTATTTAGGTAAACCCTATCAAGAATTGGAGTTGTTGGAAAATATTGAAGAATTACTGAATTTGGAAGATGTCTGACACAGAAAAAATTGGCCTGATACATGTGGGGGAATCGCAAGTTTCAGCGCTGTACTTAGCAGACCAATTGCAATCCAACGGCTATCAGGTGTTTGAATCTGAGGCCGCTGATTTTTCTGTCGATAATGCGGTTGATACTTATGTTATTAACCTCAGTGACAATGACTATAATATCGAGCCCCTGGTTCATAAGTTAACGGATGCCGGGGCCAAAATCGTGTTTAACGACACCCAGGTGACCAATGAATTGGTTGGCTGGAATAAGAATCGATGGTTGCGCCATATTCTGCACAAAATTGATTCCAAACATGATTTATTGCCGGCATTAAAGACCACTGTTGATATTGATGAGCTTGATTTAAAAGCCTTGGGCATTGACCAGGTATGGGTGTTGGCGGCTTCCATTGGCGGCCCTGAAGCCATTGTCCATTTTTTATCAGCCTTTAGTGGTAAAGAACCACTGCTGTTTATCATCGTACAACACATGGACAGTGAGTTTGTCGGAATGATGGCCAAACAGTTACAAAAGAACAGCCAGGTGCCGGTTAAATTGGCCACTTCGGGATTGCCGGTTAAAGCGGGTGAAGCCTTGCTAATACCAGTGGATGAAAGTATTGTATTTCAACCGGATGGCCGGTTGGCGGTTAAGGATGTACGAGCGAATCGAACAGCAACACCTTGCATCGATGATGTGTGTGCAGATCTAATCGATCAGTTAAAGTCCATAAATCTGGCGGTGTTCAGTGGCATGGCTTCAGACGGTGTGATTGGTGCCACCAATGTCTTTGATAATGGTGGTACAATTATTACACAATCTGCCGAAAGCAGTGTGGTGTCATCCATTTCTGATGAAGTTCGGAAAATGAAAATGTCACAATTTGATGGCACCCCAAATGAAATGGCAGAATATATTAAACGAAACCTTTGCATAGATCATGAATCAAGTTAAAACCCAGGGCCTATCTGGTGGTGTTTACCCATCGACCCAGATACATGCAAAAGTCTCTAAACAGCGAATAATAGGTGATTAAATGGCCAATGATATACGTGCGGTATTAATACCCATCGAAACAGACAGAAAATTACTTTTACCCAATGCCATGGTGGCTGAAGTCATGGCGATGCGGAGTGTTGATGACAGTGATGTGGATGAAGATTGGATCTTAGGTACTGTTTTATGGCGTGGCTGGGATATCCCTTTGATTGATTATGGTTTATTGACCGGTTATCAAAATGATGAGCCGACAGCTTTAGCCAGCACCGATAATATTGCGGTATTAAAATGTATTAATCACCCCGAAGACCTCCCTTATTTTGCGGTGTTGTCACGAGGCATACCAAAATTACAGCTGGTATCGCGTGGTGATATTCAATTACATGAAGAAAAAGATGTTAATCACCATGCCATTGCATCACTGGTGTCGATTGAAGACGAGATGGCTGATATTCCCAATATGAATTATCTGGAGACTCAGCTGATTAGTCTGATTGGCGAACCGGCTTAACCCGAATATTTTATAAAAGTGCCATAAAAAAGCTGTAATGAGCATCTGTTTCAAAACTTTATATTTGTTTTAGATGATTACCATTTGTCGCTAACTCTTATCCTGACGGGAAATTTTCGGATTAAAATCACCATATAAGGTATGCATGGCGCTGAGCACCACCGGTGCCATGGTTTCAGTTCTCAGGACCCGGCTGCCCATTTTGATACCACAATAGCCACGCGATTCAAATTGACTTAATTCTGTCGGCGAAAAACCACCTTCCGGGCCAATGAATACATGACATTGCTGTTGTAGTTCTTTTGGGATATCGTGAATAAACCGGTCAGCAGTGGGCTCTAAGAAAATGCCTTGATTTATGTCTGAAACAACATCAGTCAAGGGTTTTATGGTTTCAACTAGCATGACATCCGCACGCCCTGATTGTTCACAAGCGCTGATGGCGACCGCTTGCCAGTGTTCTTGTTTTTTGCTGTATTTATGTGGTGCGATGCGATGTGAGCAGAATTCAGTGATAACCGGCTGGACTTGATGGCAGCCTAATTCTGCGGCTTTTTGAATGCTGTAATCCATGCGATCACTGGCACTGATGCCCTGTACTATGGTTATCTGTAATTGACTGTTCGGTGGCTCTTCCTGACACGCCATTATCTCTTGAATCACCACATCATGCTTATTAACAGCCGCGATGACGGCATTATACTGTCGGCCTGTGGCGGTAAAAAACTGGAGCCTGTGTCCCGGTTTAAGCCGCAACACATTGCGTATATAGTGGGCTTTGGGTTGTTCAATCACCCAGGTGTCTGTCAGCGCCCGGTGGTTAATGGGCAAGTATATGCGGGAAACTCTCATGAAATTACCTGTCTTAGCAGTGTTAGATGTGTCAAAATCGCTTATAATTATACGGTTGTAAGTAATATATTAAATGATGAATCAAAAAAATAATAGCCAAGTTATTCACCAAAAACAATCGGGTTTCACTTTGATGGAAGTGTTGATTGTAGTGGTCATTTTAAGTATTTTAGCGGTGGCTGTGGTGCCACAATTTTTAGACGCACCAGATAAGGCCCGACAAGCCAGAGCTCAGGCTGACGTAAAAAATATTGAAACCGCGTTAAGTATGTACAAATTAGACAACATTCAATACCCGTCAACCGCACAAGGATTACAAGCCTTGGTGCAAAAACCCAGTGGTCGGCCGGAAGCCAAAAATTGGAAGCCAGGCGGTTATTTAAAACAATTGCCTGATGACCCGTGGGGTAATCCCTATCAATACCTGAATCCCGGTAACCACAGTGATGTGGATATTTATTCATTGGGGGCAGACGGTCAACCCGGCGGTGATGGACTTAATCAAGACATTGGAAATTGGTAAAAGAAATTAATAAAAACACCCTCGGCTTCACATTAATGGAAGTCTTGTTGGTAATTGTGATTATCGGCATTATGGCAGCTGTTGGGGTGGGTTTGATTAACAGTCAATCCAGTGAAAGGCAGTTACAGCATAAGGCCCAACAGTGGCAACAAATGTTAACCTATCTTTGCCAACAGTCGGTTTTACATAATCGCGCATATGGTGTTGAATTATCACAGTATTCGGCGCAAGTGATGGTTTTTGAGCAACCCCAGTGGCAACCGCATGAACAATTATCCCAAGCCCTGCCGACAGAAGATTTGTCGTGGTTGATTCGATTAGAGGGGCGGGATATGCCGTTAACGGCGGAGTTTACAGCCCTGCCGCATCTGGTTTGTTACAGTGACGGCCAAATAAATCCTTTTTCACTGCAGTTGCGATTATCCCAATTAGCGCGGGTCGCCTATGAAATAACCGCTGAAACCCCTTGGCAAATAACCGGCAACTGGCATGAATAAGAACAGCATGGGCTTTACCTTGTTAGAAGTGCTGCTGGCATTACTGATTATCAGTGTGGCTTTGGTGGCGATGGTTGAAGTGGCGGGTACTGCCCAAAAACAAACCGCTGAATTAGACCAGCGACAACAAGCCTATCAAGTGGCCGATCAAGTCCTGATGCAATTCTATCAACGACCTGTGGTGACTGATGAACAGGGCAGTCAACAACACAAAGACCAGACCTATCACTGGTCAGTTGATGTGAAAAACACCGATAATCCACGGATTTTAAGGTTGGATGTGCGGGTGGGTCTTGAGCGGGATTTCAAGCATGCTTTGGCACAACTCAGTGGTTTTAAAAGCAATGGTTAATCTTCACGGTTACCATAAACAACAGGGAATGACACTATTGGAGCTGTTGGTTGCTGTGGCTTTGTTGTCGGTGATTGCCGTGATGGCATTTAGCGCCATTTACACCTTGACCGGTGCCAAACAGCAAATGGATGAAAAAATCACTGACTTAAACCAGGAGAATATGGTTTTTAGTTTGTTTAGTGATGACATTAAAATGGCCATCGGTCAACAGGAAACCGTTAACACAGCCGATTCTTTGGGTTTTAGCGGTGAGCCACAAGCATTGCGGTTACAACGCTTTAATCCCTATCAGGCGGTGCCTCGACAAGGCTTGGTCAACCATTTGAAGCAACATCCGGCCACTGTATTGGATGTGCGTTGGTTTGTTAGAAACAAGATGTGGTACCGAGCCACCCGCTCAGCGGCCAGTACCAACTTTGCCGGTTGGCAGGAACAGGCCATGCTGCCACTCCAGCAACTTCGCTGCCAATACCAAACAATGGCCGGACAATTATTGGATCATTGGCCACCGCGACAAGGACAGATTACGGCCTTGCCGCGTGCCGTTCATTGTCGCACCACATCCCAGCATGATCGACAATCAGACATGGTTATCACGCCCTGGCAACAGCTATGATTAAGCAAAAACAACAAGGTATGGCTTTATTAATGGCGTTGGTGATGATGGCCATTGCGGTGACTTTGGTGGCCGGAATATGGTACAGCAGTCGTTTAAGCCTGTTTCGAACGCAGCATCTTCAAGAAAAGCTACAAGCCGGTCATTTAAGACAGGGTTTACTGTTGTGGGCCAGTGATATTCTGGAAAAGGATTACACGGAATCAGAACAATCCTATGACAACAACAGTGATTCATGGCACCAGGGGATTCAAGGTATTATCGTCGAACAAGCGGTGTTGTCCGGTCAATTGCAGGGTATGAATCATTTATTTAATGTCAATAATTTGGTCATCAACAACGTTGATTCAAAGGTACATGAAGCTTATTTTAGGCGTCTTTTAACAGCCTTAAATTTAGATGTCACTATCGCGGATAAAATAATGGATTGGATTGATTGGGACAATGAACCACGTCCCG
>QQUO01000071.1 GCA_008501575.1 Pseudomonadota bacterium | reverse complement strand
AACAGCTGCTTCCCTATCTGATCATAACCACCCTATTGGCTGTCATTGTTTGGTCTATTTTTAAACCGCTTAATATACGTGCCATCGCCGGTATTTATGGTGGTTTATGGGTATTTACGGCCACTTTAGGGCAATGGTTTAAACACCCTGGTCGGGCCACCGCCGGTTTTATCGGCATGAGTGTCGCTCATATTGGTGTGGCGGTGTTCTTATTTTCCATGTCCATGACTGAACACAAGGACATCGAACAGGACATTCTAATGCAACCGGGTACCACCAAGCATGTTGGTGGCTATGACTTTACTTTTACCGGCGTGGATCGGGTGCAGCAAGAAAACTATCAAGCTCAGCAAGGGCATGTTGAAGTTCACCGCGATGGTCGATTTATCACAGTCCTTAATCCACAAAAACGGTTTTATCCAAAACAGCAAATGCCTATGACTGAAGCGGCTATTTATGCCGGTTGGACCAAAGATATTTATGTCTCCCTGGGCGAGGCTGTTAATAAAGAAGGTGCCTGGGCCGTTCGTATTTACATCAAACCACTGATTCGCTGGATGTGGTTTGGCGGTATTTTAATGTTGAGCGGAGCCATTATCGGGCTATTCAGCGCCCGAATTAAGCGTCAGGAAAATAATCAACGTGACCGTGTCATGGAACAACAGTTAAATTTATCATGAAAAAAATAATTATCACACTCATTCCCTTAAGCATATTTATAGGCTTGTTAGTTTTATTGTTTATGAATATGGGTTATCACAATGAACAGGTGCCCTCACCTTTAATTGGTAAACCCGTACCGGCTTTCGAATTACCCCTGTTGTATGAAGACAAAACCATGACTGAGCAAGATTTTATCGGTGAACCTTGGTTGTTAAATGTATGGGGCAGCTGGTGCCCGAATTGTCTCTATGAACACCCGGTGGTGACAGAATTGGCCAATTCTGGCTTAAGGGTGGTTGGGCTCAATTGGAAAGATGAATTTACCGATGCCGATACCTGGTTAAAACGATTAGGTAATCCCTATGATGTTGTTTTGGTTGATTATAAAGGCAACACCGCCATTGATTTTGGTGTTTATGGTGCCCCGGAAAGTTTTCTCATCGATGGCAATGGCGTGATTGTGCATAAAATTATCGGTGAATTAACCCCGGAAAATGTCAACAATGAAATTTTACCCCGATTAGAGCAATTAAAATGAACCCATATCGCAGTGTCGTCATGATTTTTTTAGTGGCCATTTCTCCTTCCCTTGGGGCCATTGAAGTCTATGATTTTAAAAACCAACAACAACAAGAACTCTACCAGGAATTAACTCAGGAACTGCGTTGTTTGGTGTGTCAGAACCAAAATTTAGCCGATTCCGATGCGGATTTAGCCAAGGACTTAAAGGATCAGGTGGCCAGTTTTGTTATCAATGGTCAGGACAAAGACACCATTTTGGCCTATATGGTGCAACGCTACGGTGACTTTGTAACCTATAACCCGCCGTTAAATGCAGGTACTTATTTTCTCTGGTTTTCCCCGTTCATGGTGTTAATTATTGGTGCCGGGGTGTTAATTTTTAATATTAGGAAGAACAAACAATGAACACTTGGATTGTATTCAGTGTCGTCAGTTTAATATTTGCACTGCTGTTTTTTGTGCTGATGTGGCACCAAAATAAGCACACGGCTAAACGCTGGCTAATCACAAAAATCAAGCAAGATTCGCAGCAAAAAGAGGCCTACATAACGGCCTTAAATCGTTTGGATGGTAAAGCTTTTGGCAGCCTGAAAACCACTTTTATACTGTTTTTATTCATCATTCCCACAGCCCTTTTTCTTAATAACTTTCTTTTTCCAGCAACAACACAGCAACAACAGCCTCCCAGTATTGAAGAAGCGCTGGCACACCTACAACAAGCCTTACAAGAAAACCCCAATGACTTGGAAGGTCAAATGTTATATGCCAGTGCCATGATGCGTATGCAAAACTTTAAAGCAGCGGTGAAGGCATATAACAAAGCCAATGAATTGGCCCCCGATAATGCCGATATTCTGACAGAACTGGCCGAGGCAGTGGCCTTTAATAATAACACCGGGACATTTATAGGCGAACCCGAGCAACTGATTAATCAAGCATTAACTGTCAATCCAAACCACCAAAAAGCCCTGTGGTTAAAAGGCATCATTGCTTATGAGAAAAAAGAGTACCCTCAAGCCGAGCAGCTGTGGACCAGCCTGGCACTAAACATCACAGATGAACAAGTCAAAGCCACCATAATCAAGCAAATCAATCAGGCAAGGGCACAACAAAATAAACCGGCCTTGATGCCAGAAAACCTCAATGCCAGCCGCAATAAAAGCCCCATGCCGGTGACCAAGTCAATCGCTTACCGAATCACCATTGAAGCCGATGAGGCCATTAAAAATCAGGATTTTGCCGCCACCACTCGGGTCTTCGTGTCAGCCAAAGCGCCGTCAGGACCACCTATGCCAGTGGCAGCCATAAATGTCGCTCCACCCTTTGAGTGGCCTTTAACAGTGACATTAAGTGATCAGCACAACTTAACCCCAAACCAACAACTCAGCGACTTTGAGCAAGTTATTCTTTCAGCAAGTTTAAGTATAAATGGTGATGCTTCAGTTCGTAACTATGAAAGTGATAAACTGACCGTCTCTATCGGCGAACCCCAAGCAACGCTCAAGCTATCGATTCCATAAAGTGGTCATTTGTGACAATAATTGGCCCTTTTGCCAACCCCGGTTCCGCTGGTCATTTAAATTGTACCTTTTAGCCGAGTTAAGCAACTATGTTTTGCATTTAAGCCTTGTTTTCATTAAGATAATGCTGGGTTCAAACAGAAAAACAAAATGGCAAGAATACTAATTATTGATGATTCTCCTTCACAGCTTTACGGCATGCAAAAAATTGTCGAAAAGCTTGGACATGAAACCATTCTCACCGAAGATGGTAAAGAAGGGATACAAATTGCACGGGAGCAATTACCGGATCTTATTTTAATGGATGTTGTGATGCCTGATTTAAACGGTTTTCAAGCCACCCGTAAAATCAGCAAAGACGAACGAACGGCCCATATTCCGGTGATTATTGTAACCACCAAAAAGTTAGAAACGGACCGTGTTTGGGGGCTGCGTCAAGGTGCCAAAGAATATTTGGTCAAACCGGTGACAGAAAAAGCCTTAAAAGACATCTTGGCTAATCATTTACCCAAATAACCAACCCATAATTTTTTTAAAAAAACCACTGCTTAGTCAGTGGTTTTTTTATGGCCGCCGGCTGCACCCATAAACTGACGATAATAGCGCAATTCCTTAATCGATTCTTCGGTATCTGCCATTGCCAAATGTTGGCCGGTCTTACTAAATCCCTCTAATAATTGGGGGTTCCAGCGGCGAATCACCTCTTTAATGGAACTGACATCAATTTGACGGTAATGAAAATAGTTTTCTAATTCCGGCATCCAACGAGCCAAAAATCGGCGGTCTTGGCAAATGCTGTTACCGCACATGGGTGAAACATGCTTGTCCACATGTTCCTTTAAAAACTCAATGGTTATGCGTTCAGCTTCACGAACACTGATGTCCGAAGCCAAAACCCGCTGCCATAAACCTGACTGGCTGTGATGCTCGGTGTTCCATTCATCCATACCGTGCAGAATTTTTTCAGATTGATGGATGGCAATATCTGGCCCCCGCGCAATAATCTCTAAGTCAGAATTGGTCACAATTGTGGCAATTTCAATAATATGGTCCTTCATGGGATTGAGGCCGGTCATTTCCAAATCAATCCAAATTAAATTTTGTTCTGAACGCAAAAGTCTTTCCTTAATCAAAAAAAGGCATTTTAACCTGTTGTATAATGCATTGTTAGCCCAAATCCCAAAATCAAACAAAGCAGATGGTTCATCAATACCGTATCAGCGCCACCCAAAAGAATACCGCCGCCGTAATCGACTTAATGGATTTTCAGGTGCAACAGGTTTTTTTTAGCCGTCACTTAAAACCCATATGCGGTGATTATGTCACCTTAAGCCGGGATCAGGACGATTACCGCATTGCTGAAATCCTGCCCCGGGACAATGTCTTCAGTCGAGCCGATAGCCAGGGCCGGAAACAACACCTGGCCGCCAATGTCGATCAAATCCTGATAATTGTGGCTGTTTCACCCGAACCCACCCGTGACATTATTAACCGGTATTTGGTGGCTGCCGAACTCAATCACATTGAACCCATACTGGTGTTCAATAAAATTGATCTAAAATCTGATTTTTTCATTAACAGTGCCCACAGTTATCGACAATTGGGCTACCGGGTGTATTTAACCAGCATCAAAGAGGCTGACAGCATCCGGCCCCTACAACAGGAACTAATCGGCAAAACCACCCTACTGGCCGGCCAATCAGGGGTTGGTAAATCCAGCTTAAGTAATCAATTATTTCCGGGATTGGACTTAAAAACCGGCGAACTGGCCAAAAAAACCGGTAAAGGCGCTCACACCACCAGCGTTACCCAGCTGTATTATGACGCCTCCCAAAACGCCTTTTTAATCGATTCTCCGGGTGTCTGGGAATATGGCTTATGGCGATTATCAGCGATTGAAATTGCCGCCGGTTTTCGCGAATTCCAAAATTTTTTAGGGGCTTGTAAATTTAGTAATTGCAGCCACAGCCATGAACCGAATTGTGCTGTTATTCAAGCCGTTGCCGATGGTAGAATAAGTGAAAAACGCTACCAGTCATTTATCCGGATTTGTGAATCGATGAAATACTGGCATACCACTGACTATTAACAGAGAATCGTATTTAAACCATGAGTATTCAATTTTGCAACCAATGTGGGCACAGCGTTCAATATCAAAAACCTGAAGGTGATGATTTTTTACGTGCTGTCTGCCAGAAATGTTTTTACGTTCACTATGAAAATCCACTAATAGTCAATGCCTGCATCATCGAACATCAAGGTCGAATTCTGTTAGGAAAACGCACCATTGAACCACGTAAAAATTGTTGGAACGTACCCGCGGGTTTTATGGAAAACGGCGAATCGACCCGTTCAGGTGCCATCCGTGAAGTTAAAGAAGAAGTGCTGGCCGATGTTAAAAACATTACTTTATTCGGCGTCTATAACGTCATTCAACGAAGTCAGGTGCACATCTATTTTCGAGCAGAATTAGATTCTCCGGATTTTGGTGCCGGCGCCGAAACCTCCGAAGCCCGGTTTTTCCTGCCCGAAGACATACCCTGGGACAACATGGCCTTCCCCGTCAGCATCACCGCCCTTAAACGCTACATTAAAGAAATGAAAAGCGGTGACTTTAGCATCAAAGAAGAAGATATCCTGATTGACTACGAAATGCTCCGGCAGTTTGATCGATGAAGACGCCATTGTGGAACCCACAGGCGTCCTTTAGAAACACACTTTCGTAAGCCAAGGGGTTTTCTATGCGGCACAATAAACTATCCGGGACGAATCATCCCGGAATTATTTGATTAATTTTTCACCTTCAGAAACATTAATTTTGTTTGGTAATACATAATTCTTTTAAATGCCGGAATTCATTTGTTAATTGATTCACAAATGATTCTGCATTGGATGCTTTGTCAATGGCTGTACCGATAATCACATCAACATTAACGGGCACCAATAAGCCCTCTCCTTTTGGTAATGCAAAACCCAGACCATTCATCACCACCGGTGTCACTGATACGTCGTTTCTGTCCTTTATCAAATGATACACGCCTTTTTTCAGGGGACTCATTTTGTCAGGTTCACCCCGGCTTCCCTCTGGAAACAGAACCAGAATTTCACCGTTATCAAGGGCTTGATGGCATTCATTAAACAGGGTGTTTTTATTGGCCTTTCCGGAACGTTCCAGAGGAATGATACCGATGATTTTTAATGAAAACCAGGCCATTAATCGGTTCTTCAAAAAATAATCAGCCGCTGCCACAGGGCGTACTTTATGCATTTTAAATAACGGAAATAGGCTCATTAAAACCATGGTGTCTAAATGGCTGTTATGGTTAGCCACAATGACTGACGGCCCATTCATTGGTAACAACTTTTTACCCCTAATGTTTAAACCGAGCACAATCAAGACCAATGGTTTAACCACCAAAGCAAAAAACAGCAGTTGTATCAAGCGATTCATTTTAAGCATAAAAATAGCGCACAAAGTGAAAAAACAAAGGTGCGGTAAACATCAGGCTGTCAATGCGATCCAAAATACCGCCATGCCCGGGTAACAATTGACCACTGTCTTTTATTTGTAAATCACGTTTCACCGAAGAAATGGTGACATCCCCGAAGAAGCCGGTTACCGCAATAACAAAACCGGCCATAACGCTGAATGGTATGTCCATCGGAGTCAAAAACGGACCGATCAATCCGGATAAAATGGTGATGGATATCACACCACCAAGAAAGCCGGCCCATGTTTTATTGGGACTGACCGCAGGAATAATCTTCCGGCGCCCCAATAATTTACCAAATAAATACTGGCAGACATCGTTCAGCTGCGTCATCATAATCAAAAACAGCATCAAGCCAAACCCGGTGGCCTTAAGTTCACCAATGGGCAGCACCAATAAATATGCCACATGACTGACACTGTACACCGTCAGCATCACACCCCAATGCAGCACCCCCACTGAGTGGATAAAGCCACTGTTTTTACCGGTCAAAACCATCCGCACCGACAACACCAAAAATACATACACAGGTACAAATATAATGAACAATCCATACCAGTTAATGCTGACCAGGTAATATTGAATTGGTATCGTTAAATAAGCCCAAAATATAACGCGCCGGTCTGACTGGCGGGTCGGCACAATCGACAAATACTCTTTTAAAGCCAAAAAACTGATAAACGCCACCAGTATAATGCTGGCAATTAAGCCCGATAGAATTGACAAGAACAACAAACCGATAATCCACCACCAGGATTTAATGCGTAACAACAACTCTTCAGGTGACTTGATTTTATTGAGTTTCACCAAACAATAACTAATGACATGTGCAAGCACCAAAAACATCAGCACCAATGCCATGGTTAAATAAACCGGATGGCTTACATCCAATGTGGAGAAATTAAACATGGCCATGCTCTAAGAATCGATAGATAAGCCGAACACGGCGGTAAACGGTGATTAAAGTACCCACCACCAATAGACACAAAGCCACATATAAACTATAGGCGCTGGCAAGCACATACATTTCAATAATTGTCAGCAAACAGGCAAAAGTAACCAATGCCATGCGATGTTGCTTGGCCATAGGTCCGCTGAAACTGATTGGCGCGCCGAGACTGGCACCCAGGGTCCTGACATAAGCGGTCATTACAGATAATACACCAGCTAACCAGCCGAGTACCCAACCATAGCTAATGTCACCGAACGCATAGCCCAAAGAAA
>QQUO01000164.1 GCA_008501575.1 Pseudomonadota bacterium | reverse complement strand
TAACATGTATGGCTTATGTTGATTTAAACCCCATTCGGGCCGGATTAGCTAAGACATTGCGTGATTCAGAGTTTACTTCAATTAAAGAACGGATTGAGGAAAACCAAACGGATTTATTGGGCTTTGGTCAGGGTGAAAATAACTTACCCTATTACCTTTCCAGCTACCTTGATTTACTCGATCAAACTGGTCGGATTATTCGGGATGAAACTCATGGTTTTATACCTGTAAAAATGACATCGATTTTGACTGATTTAAACCTTAATCCTAATAGCTGGCTGGATGAATTAAAAGCATTTAAATCATTTGGTTTTTCGGCTGTTGGGACTGTTCAACAGTTGCAAAGATATTCAAAAGAAACAAGTAAAAATTGGTCTGTGGGTATTAAGCTTGAACCGAAGTTAGAATAGCGTTTATTAACCGGGAATCATCGTACTTCACTGTATGTGGAGCCATTCGGCTCGTTCTAAAAATGTTGATATAAGAATTTCAATCTATTTTTCTGTCAAAAGCTTAAGTACAAAGTTCAAAACCTATGAAATCACTCTATTGAGTGAAAATTTACTGTGCTTAAGGTATGGAAATATCAATTTTTTTAATGCGAAAGGTTGCGAAAGGTGACTGTCTATTTTTTATTGATTTTTTTATTGGTGTAAGGGTGACTGTCTGGTTATTTGTGGTTATTGTGTTGGGTTATTTGCCAGAATTGTTGTTTGGTTTTGGGGAGGATGGATTTTAGGTAAGTGTTGATATCAGTACTCTGGGGGTTTGGGTGATTGTTAATATAATTCCATAGATCGGCGGGGGTGAAGCTGGTTTTGTACTCAGCGCGTACCTTTGGGCTGTGGGCATAGCACAGTGATTCAGTGTCTGTTGTGTTGGTTAAAAATGCCATATCGGTTACTAGTTCGAGTTCTCGGATGAAATCAAAATCAGGCGATTTAATTTGATATCGAGCCAGCATATGGCGGACACAGTGTTCGGCAAAATTATTAGACATAATAAATGTTGTAAAAATACATATTGAAAAGTTTATAACAATTTTTGTATCGGCAGCCAGCCGATGATTGTCAGCATCATGCGCTGCAAGGCTGTGCTGTTTGGGTCTTTATGGTATTCGACACTGTGTTCTGGGTTTTGGTATTCCAGCCAAACGATGTTGCCGGCATCATCGAGTTGTAACCGGTAGGCTTGTCTGTGCAGGTCTTCTTGAAAATGTCTGTGTATGTCCCGGGCCAATCGGGGGTCATCTATGACCACACCCATTTCAGTGTTGAGTCTGGCTGAGCGGGGATCGAAATTAAAAGAGCCAATAAACACCAGACGGCCATCCACGGCAAATGTTTTGGCGTGCAAACTGGCACCTGATGAGCCCATAAATCCGAGATCGGCTTTGTTTTCTTCGATGGCGTGATTGGTTTTTAATTCAAATAATTTTACCCCGGCTTGTAATAATGGCTTGCGGTATTTGGCGTAGCCGGCATGCACCGGTATGACATCATTGGCTTCAAATGAATTGGTGAGGATGCGCACTTTAACACCACGGGCTGTGAGATTGGCCAATAAGTGAACTGATTTGGCCGGCACAAAATACGGTGTGACAATATCCACCTGTGATTGGGGTGATTCTAAAATACTGATTAAGCGGGTGACCATCAGCACATCTTTTCTGTCGATGCCCAATGATTTTTTTGGGTGATCGCTGATTAAACTGACCTCTGACCAGGTTGTTATGAGCTCATGATTAGGGATGGCTTGGCTTAATTCACTGTCAATGACGGCTTGTCGATAGGTGTGGTATTGCTGTGATTGTTTGAGTGGTGACAGGGCCTGTTCCAGTAAATTGTTGTTGCCTTTAACTTGCTCAATAATCTGTTGGGCTGGCATGGCCAATTGACTGTTAAAAAACAGGTCAAAATTGGCGGCAATGTCCGGGGTGACCTGGCCAATGGTCAACACATCTAAATCATTATAATGTGGGTTCAAGCCGGTGTTAAAATATTCATCACCGATATTTCGGCCGCCAACAATGGCCGCCAAACCATCAACTATCATGGCTTTGTTATGCATTCGGTGATTCAGGCGAAAAAAATCCCAGGTGAAATTTATTAACTTGAAACGACGCACCACAAAGGGGTTATAGAGCCGAATATCAATCAATTCATGCTGATTAAGCTCACTGATGATGCCGTCCAGGCCGCCGATGCCATTGTCATCCAGCAGTAAGCGCACCCGTACTCCCCGATCAGCGGCATTTTTTAACGCTTGTAATAGCCACAGTCCGGTTAAATCATGGTGCCAAATGTAATATTGGGCATCGATACTGAACCGGGCTTTTTCGATTAATAATAAACGCATGATAAAAGCATCCAAACCACTGGCCAAGGGTTTGATGCCGCTTAGATTGGGATGTTGTTGTGCTTGGGCGTTAATGAATTGTGCCCAATCGCTGGTTTTATCAGCTGATATGGAGTGACTGTCCTGGCGTTGCAGGGCGGGCAGGCTGAACAGTTGCCGCGCCACCAGGACATATAGGGTAAGCAGCAACAGCATAATGACGGTGATTTTGCTTATTTTTATGATCAGTCGCTTCATGTTGAAATTGGTTTCAGTAAATCTTGCCACTGGTGTTCGCTGAGCTTTAAGCCGCTGTTGTCAGTGGCTAACAGGGCTGAGGCCAGCTCGCTTTTTTGTTGTTGCATGTTATAAATTTTTTCTTCAACGGTACCACGACTAATCAGTTTATAGACAAACACCTGCTTATCCTGGCCGATTCGATGGGCACGGTCGCTGGCTTGTTGTTCCGCCGCCGGGTTCCACCAGGGATCGAAATGAATGACGGTGTCAGCAGCAGTCAGGTTTATTCCGGCGCCACCGGCTTTTAAACTAATCAGATACACCGGGACTTCTTCGTTTTGGAAGCGGTTAATGTCCTGAGTACGCCGTTTTGCCGGGGTTTTACCGGTCAGTGATAAGTAAGGAATATCTAATTCTTTTAATCCTTTTTCAATCAAGGCCAACATGCCGGTGAAGGATGAAAAAACCAAGATGCGTCTGCCCTCTTCCACTAAATTTGGAATGGCGGTCATGAGCCAATCCAATTTCGCTGAAGGGGCGCTTTTATCCACGGAAGCCAGCTTTACCAGACTCGGATGACAGCACACTTGACGTAATCTCAACAAGGCATTGCCAATGAGAATTTGATTGCCCTGATGATCTTTGAATGCCTGTTTAATTTCATCCACCATGGTTAAGCGGATACTTTCATAAACGTGGGCCTGACGTTCATCCAAGTCAATCATCTTAACGATCTCGTTTTTATCCGGCAGTTCTTTGGCCACCTGAGATTTGGTGCGCCGCAAGATAAAGGGTGCCATGCGTTGTTGTAATTCCTGTAAACGTTCCTGATTTTGGTCTTTTTCAATGGGAAATTGATAGACCTGTTGAAACAGTTTTTCACTCCCTAAGAATCCAGGCATTAAAAAATCAAACATTGACCATAATTCACCCAAATGATTCTCCACCGGTGTGCCAGTCAAACACAACCGGTGTTGTGAGGGAATGGCTTTAGCGGCCTGGGCGGTTTGGGTTTTGCGGTTTTTAATGGCTTGGGCTTCATCCAGGATAAGATAATGCACCGATTGTTTGATTAAGATGGCCATATCCCGGTTCATAATACCGTAACTGGTGACCACTAAATCATAATTTGGCCATGATTGATACAGGGATTCGCGGTTATCACCGGTTAATATCAAAACTTTGAGATCCGGTGTAAAGCGGGCTGCTTCGGCATGCCAGTTACCCAGTAAACTGGTGGGCGCCACCAGCAAGGATGGTGATTGGGCGATGTTGTGCTGTTTTTGATGCAGTAATAAGGCCAGGGTTTGGATGGTTTTTCCCAAGCCCATATCATCGGCCAATAAGCCATGTAATTGATGCTGTTGTAAGAAACACAACCAGCTAAATCCTTTAATCTGATAATCACGGAGTTTGGCTTGTAGCCGCGAGGGTGGTTTGATAATGGGCAGTTCTTTAATTTTTTGCAGTTGTTGCACTTTATTTTTGACGGCGTCATCACCAATCCATCTTAACCGGTGACCACCTGCTCCGCTGTGCAGCTGATTTGTTTCGCCACTGTCATGCCATTGTTGCTGTAAGCGCGCCACTTGCATCAGTTGTTGTTCAGGCAACTGGATTTGCTGTTGTTTATCCAAAGGTTGCTCGCTGTACAATTCACCCATGGTGGCAATAATTTGTTTGACTTTGGCGGCGTCCAGTCCAATCATTTGGCCGGACTCTAACTGTAAAACCAATTCTTTTTGGATTTGTTCAAATTGGCCGGTTTTAATGGCTTTTACCAGGTACGGCATAATATTCACCTGTTGGCCATCCACTTCAACGCCCAGCTCTAAACCATAGGTTTGCGGGCCACCAAGTCCTGTGGACTTTTTATCAACTTTGACATACCAATCATCCGCTGATTGCCGGTTTAAACGGAAACTGTCATCAAACCGGACATCCCAATCCAAATCATAAAGCGCCACCAGGTAAGTACAAAGGCGCACAATATCAGCGGGAATAAATCGGTCATTAATTTCGTAGTCGTGACTGATGGGTGCTTCAAAATGGGCATGCACTGAATCGAATTTATCCAATAAGTAACAAAACCCGGCAATGACTGCCAGTTGCTCACCATCGATACTGACCCGTCCTCGCCGGACATCTGACAATGAAAAACTAAAATCATCATCACCCACATAAAATTCTATTTTTGCCCAATCAAATTGGTACAAGGTTTGCGGCGGCCAGGGAAATTGGATGTGCTCGCTGTGAATACGAATGCGGGGTTTGATGGTTAAAGCCGGTGGTAATTTTATGGCTTTTACGGTTTTCGGTTGGTGACGGGTAATGGCATTTTCAGCCAACACAAAATCATAGCCGGCGGTTAAGCGACGGGCGGGATGATGACTCGCTTCCGGGTGCGATTGCAGCTGAATTGGGTTGCGGTAACTGGCTCGCCAAAAACAACGGCCGGTCTCAACAATGGCTTTGATGAGCTCATCATCACGATCTGCCTTAAGTTGTATGCTGTGGCTTTGGGTGAGGCCTTGTTCGTGCATCAGATAAAACACTTTCTGATCGGCCAGTGACACAAATTTAGGCCGGTTTTTAACCCATAATAAGCTGTTATCGATGGCTTCTTTGATGCTATAACGGTCATCCTGACTTAAATAGGCTTTATGAATGGTCACCACAAATGAAGCACCATCGCTGTGTTCGTCTAAAAGATAAACCACCCGATGTCTGGCCATTGCCGGAAATGGGTCATGTTGTTGTTTCTGCATCCACACCATAAAAGTCTGGTTAATGTTTTGCAGGGCTTTAATTTGATGGGTAAATGGTTGGATGCGGTTTAAGCGACTGCGATTAATCAACGCCAGCGCAGCCTTATGAACACATACTTGCGCCACTGCACAATCACATTGGCCCACAGTTTTATCGACTTTTTTAGGCAATGGCCAAAGCAGTTTTACCCGATGGCCATCCACCTCAGCTCGACTGATACCGGTATTTGCCGGTTTTTGCCAATCTTGAAGCTTGTCTGCGATGATTAATTGGCAGGCTTTATAGAGCGTGGTTTCGCTGAAAAATCGGCCAAGTTCATCACCGGGACCCTGAAACGCGAGCGGCGTTTTTTGCATCATGTAATCATCTGTTTTTTAAAGCAATCAACCATTATAAAACATCCGCACAGCAATCCCAAGGAATGCCTGATGAATATGGCTATTGGCTGTCAGATGATAATTCTGCGGACCGTTGACATGCGGCCACCACCGCCTGTTTGACGATGTTTTCAAAATCCAAATGTTGCCATTGCATTAATGCGGCATGGGTGGTGCCTTGCGGTGAAGTGACCTGATCGATTAAGACATCCATGGACACATCACTGCGCTCTGCCAAAAGGGATGCACCGACCGCTGTTTGCTGGGTTAATAAGGCGGCATTTTCTGCTGATAAGCCGAGTTCTTCGGCGGCCGCCTGCAGGGCTTTGATAAAGGTGAAGAAATACGCAGGACCACTGCCTGATAAAGCCGTGACAATGTCCATATCACTTTCTTCGCTGACCCAAACGGAAGTGCCCACAGCATCCATGATTTGTTCACACATGAAACGCTGCGAATCCGTCACCTCATTATTGGCGTACATGCCTATGGCGCCTTGACCGATGGCAGCCGGGGTATTGGGCATGGTGCGGATGATGGCGTTGGGGTGTTGCAGCCAATCTTGCATTTGGCTGGTGGTGATACCGGCAGCCACCGACACCAGCAGAGGTTGGGTGTGTTGTATGTTGTCTCGAATTTCCATTAAAGCGGTTTTCATGACCTGTGGTTTTACCGCCATCACCACCACATCGGGCCAACCAAAATGCTCATTGTTGTCATCAAAGACCTGAATGTTAAATTGACTGCGGATGTATTCACGTTGATTATAATTGGGGTTGGTGGCTTTTATTTGATTGGTGTTAAAGCCTTTATTGAACAAGCCGCTGATTAAACTGGTGGCCATGTTGCCGGCACCGATAAACCGGATTTGGATATCACGGATTGATTTCATGCGCTTGTTGTCGGTTCTTTTGGCGACCACAGTTCCACTTTAAATCCTTCGGGATCGATAAACCAACCAAAATCACCATAGTCTTCAGACACCACATCGCCCACTTGTCGGGCACCGGCCTGAGTGACTTGTGCCAGCATGGCCGGCACATCATCAACAATGAAGTTAAACATAAAGCGCTGACTTGAAGGGGCAAAGTATTCAGAGTCCTTGTTAAAAGCGCCCCAGACGGTTTTATCTGATTCATGGGCCTTGTGGGGCTTAAATGAGGCACAAAAAGGGGCTTCTAATTCGAAACCTAAATTATCTTTATACCAACGGGCTAATTTTTCGGGGTCATTACATTTAAAAAATAACCCACCGACACCTCTTACTTTTTGCATAGAATTCCACTGTCTGATTTGAATTTAAAATTGTAAATTTCATTCACCAGAATTGCAAACCACTTTGTCGTTCATTGTGGTTTTTAATGGCTTGACTTAACACCGCTTTCTGGCCATAGATTAACACCGAGGATTTGGCCCGTGTTATCCCGGTGTAGATTATTTCCCGGCTTAAAAGTCGATTGCCGGTATCGTTGGGTAAAGGCATCAGTACATGCTGGTATTCTGAGCCCTGGCTTTTATGCACGGTGATGGCAAATGCGGAGACCAATTCAGGCAACAAAATCACGGCAAAGCAGCGGTAGCCGCCAGCACCGGGAAACACCACCTGCCACCCTTCTTGTGCCTGTAACAGCACCCCGATATCACCATTAAATAATTGCTTATCATAATCATTGCGCTGCATCATCACCACTTGACCGTTAAACGGTTGGCCTGTGGCCGGCTGTTGCCAGTGCTGTTGTATTCGATTGGCAATGTAGCG
>QQUO01000111.1 GCA_008501575.1 Pseudomonadota bacterium | reverse complement strand
ATTGCCGGATTAAACAGTATTTCATCCACTGTACAAGTGGAATTCAAACTTCATTTTAAACAATCTAAATAATAGAGACCTTTGCATTAATCATACGCCATGTTAAAAAGATTAAAAACTCACCACTCAGCATTAGGAAACTTATTAATAGCACCACGACCTATTCGCTTTTTCTTCACAGGCTTATTGCCTTCGGCAAAGTGCCGGCGAAACAAACCGGGTCTATTAATCGCCTTTCCAGCCTTGATTGGTGGCTTTTTAAAGCTTAGTATCAAAGACGTGGATTTATGCACAGCACTCTAAACGAGGAAATATTATGGGAATTTTAGACGGAAAAAAAGCACTGATTGTCGGTGTTGCCAGTAACCGCTCCATTGCCTGGAGTATCGCTGAATTTATGCACGCGCAAGGCGCTGAATTGGCCTTTACCTATTTAGACGATAAGCTCGCCAAACGTGTCAATAAAATCGCTGAACAAACCAATTCCAATATCGTGCTGCCCTGCGATGTCGCTTCCGACGAACAGATTAAAGCGGTGTTTGATGAACTGGAAAAACAATGGGGTTGTTTAGACATCATTGTCCATGCCGTGGGATTTGCGCCACGGGAATTGTTACAAGGTCATTACTTGGAAAACCTCAGTCGCGACGGTTACCAAATTGCCATGGACATCAGTTCCTACAGTTTTGCGGCCCTGGCCAAAGCCGGCCATTATCTGATGAAAGATCGTGATGCCGCCCTGCTCACCCTAACCTATTTAGGCGCCCTGCGTGCCATGGATAACTATAATGTCATGGGTGTGGCCAAAGCCGCCCTGGAAGCCAATGTCCGCTACATTGCCCAATCCATGGGCCCCGATGGCATCCGCGTAAATGGCATCTCTGCCGGACCCATTAAAACCCTGGCTGCATCCGGCATTGGTAATTTCAAGAAAATGCTCCATCATGTGGAACGCGCAGCACCGCTAAAACGCACCGTCGATCAAATGGATGTCGCCAAAGCCGCCACCTTCCTGTGTTCGGACTGGGCGTCGGGTATCACCGGTGAAATCACCTATGTGGATGCCGGCTATAATATTATGGCGATGGCCGATATAGAATAAAAAATTTTAGGGCTTGTCCAGCACCTTAATTGAATAATATCGAATATTATTCAATTAAGGTGCTGGACCAATCCTGTAAATTATTTTTAGCCAGTAAATCCTCAACAACGCCATCCACCATATCATTATTTTGGGTTTGTTTAAAAAGCGATTTCGCTTCATCAAACTTCTTTAACTGTAATTTAGTCACCAATAAAGTGTGAGTATAGTATTTATTATTGGGTTCATTCTGATAAATGGGATCCATCATCTGCTCCGTTTCTGTGAACATTTTGATCGCCTCTTCTGTTTGACCCAGTTGTTGTAAAATACCGCCTATCAATAAGGAGTCCACAGCCAGGTCGTTAGCCGTTGAATAATTATGTTTATCAGCCGCAAAATTTCTGACTGAAATCTCTCGTCCCAATTGATAATAGTTTAAGGCAATTTGTAAATCACCCAATGTTTGATAAATTTCACCGGCGGTGGTGTATGAATAAGCCAACTCTCGCTCAAATTCCTGATTAAACGGCGCTTTTATTTTCAGCGCCCGGCCTTTTTCAATGGCCGTTAACGCCGCTTGTTGGGCTGCTTCGATTTGTTCATTTTCCATGTAAAAATAACTGAGCTGATTATAGAGAATGCGAACATTGTTTTGTTTTTTGATATCCTCAGGATCCAGTTGAATACTCTTTTCACCGGCAACAATGGCATTCTTCACATCCTCGATTCCTGTTGCGAGTGAGCCAAAATCAATTTCATACCAGGCTTTGAGTTGATAGCTGTGTGATTCGCTGTAAAGCCATTGGGCGGGGTTGTTTTTTCGATTTTTTTCGTCGGTGGCCAGTGCAATGGACTGATTGATATGTTGAAGTGCGGCATCCGCATCCGCATATTCCATCAAATGATACGCCATTTCCAGATGCGCTTCCCATAAATGGGTGGCGTCACTATCCGGTTTTATCGCCATCACCACATGCATGGCATCGATGGCTTGTTGTAAAGCTTGTTGGGTGTTCTGTTGCTGCCCGGCTGAGATAAAAACCTGGGCTTGATGGACTTTTAATTCTGCCAGAAGTTGATGATAAGACAAAGCATCGTCGCGAATAAATTCAAGGTGTTTTTCTGCCTGCTTATACATGTTTTGGGCTTGTTCTGATTGTTCCAGGTAATCAAACACCCGGCCGGCATTCAGATAAGCTTTGGCTGTCTGGTGATGGCCGCCTTCATCCAAAGTGAGCGGATCCTGCTGACCTAAATGTGCCACACTTTTTTCCGCCACTTGACGCAACACATCAATTCGCCCGATGCGTTCCAGATTGTTATACATGTCATCCAACATAAAATTCATCAATCCGTCGGTGGCATTTTTTTCAGCAATGGTGAGTTGCTGTAAATGATTGGTGTCGCGGGTGTATTTAACAGTAAAAAACAAAGCAGCGATGACCACCAACAATAAACCCATAGTAACTATCGGATGGCGTTTGATTGATTTCAACACAACCCGGTGAAGTTTGTGACTGTTAAAACTTAAAGGAAAACCTGATTGCCATAGATTTAAATCAGAACGGACAGTATCAGCAGATTGATAGCGGTTTTCAGGTATGTATGCCACCATTTTGGCAATCACTTGCTGTAAATCCCGGTCGATACCGGCCTGCTTTAAATCGGTCAACAGATTATCCCGACTTTTTTCCTGAGGCAACCGGTAGTCCGATGATTGTTGGACTTTTAATAACAAACAACCAAACAGCATACCCAATGAAAAAATATCCGAACGTTGATCAATATCAGAACCCTTAATTTGCTCAGGTGAGCTATAGGCCGGTGTGCCAAAAATCAGTTCAGATTTCTCACCTTTTAAAGAAGCAATACCAAAATCCAACAGTACCGGATAAGGCACTTTATTCATCTGTTGAATCAGGATATTATTGGGTTTTAAATCCTTATGTAAAACACCCCGTTTATGAATAAACTGCAAAATCTCACAGACATTCATCATCAAGCTAACCACATCAGCCGTTGCCAGTTTGTTTTTAACAACATAGTCATCAATGTGTACGCCATCAATATAATCCAGCACCAGCCATGGCTTACCGTCCGCTGAGACATTTCCGTCAATAATACCGACCACACCGGGATGTTTTAAATCAGCCAACAACTGCATTTCCTGCATAAATTGTAGTTTTAGGGTATCGGGGTCATAATGACCTGAGATGAATTTAATTATAACGGTCTGGCGATAAACGCCATCGATGCGTTCGGCCAGATAGATATCACTCTGCCCGCCGCTGTCTAACTGCTTGATGACTTTGTATTTACTGTTAATGGAATCATCCAGGTCTTGCTCACCAATAAAGGCATGATCCAGCAAATGAGGCATGGCTTTATTCAGTGATTCGGGAGATGGCTTTTCAGAAAACCCTTTTGATTGCAGATATTGATTAAGCTCAATACCTTCATCCTGATCAAAATCCTGATTGATTTGCCTCCATAAATTTTCAATCTCGTCAGCAGATTTCATTTTAATGCCACCGCCAACATGGCTCGGGCTTTTTTCCAATTTCTGAACACCGTTCGTTCACTAATCCCCATCAAATCCGCAATATCGTTAAAATCCATGTCACCAAAGAATTTATATGTAAACACCTGCTCTAAACTGGCATCAAAAGCTTTTAATTTAATCAGCTGTTTTTCTAAATCCAATAATTGAATTGAATCGGACAGTACCGGATTTCCCACTTCACTTTGGTCATCGACATAAGTGATAACGTGATTACGTTTAGCTTCATTTAATAAAATATGGCGCATGGCCAAAGCAGAATAGGCGAAAAAATGATTGCGGTCATTGAATGTTTTGGCGGTTTTTTGATTTTTTAACCAGGCCTCGTTGACCAAGGCTGTGGTGTTAATTCCTGTGCCTTTTACTTTAAACCGTTGGCTGCGGGCAATTTTTTTTAAGTGTTGATATACCGTCTGAATATCCAGCTGCTGCTGAGGCGTTAATTCAGATTGGTCATGGTTTAATAATTGGGTGAGATTTGCTTGGTCCATTGGTTCCGCAAAGCATTGTTTTTTAAATAGATTAGCAAATAAAAAAGTTGAATTCAATCAGAAAATAATTTTTGGCAGTAAATACCGAGTTACTTTGTTAGGACACATACAAACCATAGATTTCCAGAGGAAAAAACCATGAATGTATTAAAAATAGTTATGTTAAGTACTTTATTAGCCCTGTTATCAGCCTGTGGTGAAAGTGGCACACCCAGAGAACGGGTTGAAAGTAATTTATCCAAATTGGTCAAAGCCTGTTCCGACAAAGGTGGCGATTACAGCGGCGCGGCCGGGCTGGTTGTTTATTCAGGCTCGGATCGGGATCGAAAATACAAAGACCTCGCTTTGGCCGAAGGTGAAGATCGCAGTGTTTTGAATAAAACCTGTTATCAGCTGAGTCAATTGATGAACGGTAAAAAAAGCTACACGCTGATGAAGTTCGAAGAAGAGCCCGAAAGTGAAGGCACCTGGTATGTTCAGACCGTTAAGTTTGACGGTGATAAAACCGCACAACTGGCATTTTTAGACATCAAAGGCACCATGGCCCTCGGCGACATAGATTGAGCGACAAAGGCTTAAGCATGAAGCTGAGCATTAACCTAACCACTCAGCTCATGATTGTGCTGAGTGGTTTACTACTCACTGCCTGTCAACATGACACCACTACTGGAGAAAACTGTATGCAACTAACCGCCCAACAAGCCGGTGAGCAAATTGTAGATATTTACCGCACCGCCATCACTGAAACCGCCAAACTGGTGGAAAACCAGCCTGATGCTGCCACCATTGAAGCCCAATTCGATGCCCTACTCAACCGCTGGCAGAAAAAACTGCTCAGCATTGGCCAACATGTCATGGTGATGAATGGTGCCGAGAAAAGCCAAGTAGAAAGCGCCATCACAAAAGTACACATGGAGATGCAATACAACGAGCAGGCCAAACAACAATTTACCGCCTATTCGCAAGGTACTTTTCCCTACCACAGCACAGCGCCGGATTTTTATCTAAAACTCAAATCCATCAACATCATCACCCAGTTCGCATTTTTTGATTTACTCAAAAAACAAAACAAAGATGCGGAAGAAAAATGGGGCAAATGGATGGTGCCGTATGTTTGTGAATAAAGAAAACAACCCTTGTATCCACCCGACTCAAAGACGCTGGATACCGGCCTTCGCCGGTAAGGTAGTTGCCACTTATGGTCGTTTTTAGTTTTTGCCGATTATTAATCTTAATTTACTGATGGGCTTTAATACTTCAGAACAGACATAAATAACATTTCTTACCGGCGAAGGCCGGTATCCAGTGTCTTAGATTAAATCAACCCCATTAAATAAAATCCAAGTACAAATCATTCCAATACGGATTGTTTTTTTCAATTAAGTTAATCTTCCAAGCTCTTTTCCATTCCTTCATTTGGCTTTCTCGTAACAACGCTGAATCCTTAGACTCATGTAATTCATAATAAACCAGTTTATGCAGATGGTACTTTTTAGTAAAACCATCCACCAATTCATTTTTATGCTCATAAATCCTTCGAATTAAATCATCGGTGGCGCCAATATAAAGCGTTCCGTTTCTTTTATTGGTGAGGATATAAACCGCAGGGTGTTTCATAAATTAAATCATATCACACCATTAAACACCATACCCAAAGACACTGGATGCCGGCCTGCGCCGGCAAGTGTTTTCTTTGAATCATGCACCATACTTTTCGCGCTGTACTGCTTGGAAAAAATAGCGTATAAAAATTTTCTTACCGGCGAAGGCCGGTATCCAGCGTCTTTAGACATGATCCAACACATACTCTTCTCTATCAACTAACGATGATAGCGTTTCAATAAAATACTGTTAATCTCAAGCAATTATCGCTTAATCGGCTTCTTACAGAAAGCAACACCTGATCAATTAATATAAAAAATTTGGCAGTTTTTTTCATTTTGTTTTGTTTGACTATAAAACAACGAGGAAAACCATGAAATTTATTTTTTTGAGTCTATTTATTTGTCTGAGTACACTGGCACAAGCGGATGTGTTTGTGGTCAATGACACCGGTGATGTGGATCAATGTGACCAGAGTATTTGCACCCTGCGTGGCGCCATTAATGACGCCACGCGAACGCTGGGCACAGACACCATAAATTTTGATATTCCGGCTGACGCGGTGAATCAAAATTATGTTTCGGGTGGTTCCGGCAACAATGCCTTTTTTTATTGGATTATCCAGCCCACCCAGGAATTACCAGTAGTATTGGGCATCACCATTGATGGAACCAGCGCCGGTGCATCACCATTTGGTAACCCAAGCATTGTGATAGACGGTTCCCTGGCCGGTACCGGCACCAATCAAGATCCAATGGACGGTCTGACCATGCGCGGTAACAGCACCATCAAAGGGCTTTCATTTATTTATTGGGATGAAGCTGGTTTACGCATTGCCAGTGGCTCAACGAATTTAGTTACCAACTCTTGGTTTGGCTTGAACCTGCCCTACGGTTTGGCAGCAGCGCCGAACAAGGTAGGCATTCAATACGACAGCACCGGCAATAATAATGAATTGAAAGGCTCGCTGGGCATTTCAGGCAATGTAATATCTGGCAACTCACAATACGGTCTGGCCACTTACTTTGAATCATCTGGTTTATTGATTTCAGGCAACATGATCGGTACCGACCCTAAAGGAGAAATAGCGGTACCTAATGACAACATAGGCGTTTTTCTAAAAGGCCGCAATCAGCAGTTGGGAACCGGCCAGTTGTTTTCGCAAAAAAATCTTATCTCAGGTAATTTAATTGGCATTCAAACCTCAAGTTATCCAGTCGAGAATTTCAGTAATATGTTGATTACCAATAACATCATCGGTTTGAACCTCAACACCGATGCCGAAATTCCCAACCGCGATGGCCTGTATGTACAACGAGGTCGTGGCTTCAGCATCACTGAAAATATCATTGCTGGTAATGACTCTTATGGCATCTCAGTGACCAATGAACCCAAAGATGTGACCATCAGCAACAACCGCATTGGTCATACTTCAAGTGGTGGTGCGTTTTCAAATAACACCGCCATCAGATCATCCGGTGGGGCTGAACGTGTCAAGATAGGTCCGGATAACATCATCGCCAAAAATCGTTATGGTGTGAGAGTAACAGGGTTCAGTACAGGACAGACTCATATTTTTCTCAACCAAATTTATGACAATGATTTCTTGGGAATCGATCTGGGGGACTTGGGAACCAACTCCAATGACTTGGGTGATCTTGACGCCGGCCCCAATCGTTTACAAAATTATCCGGATATTCAAGCCGCCCAATACGATACCAGCGGTAACCGTATCCAAATCAGTTTTTCAGTCGACAGCCAAATTGGTGCCAGCGACTACCCCATGACCATAGA
>QQUO01000108.1 GCA_008501575.1 Pseudomonadota bacterium | reverse complement strand
TTATTCATGGTAAAGGTTATACCAATTCCATGGAGGCATTGGATTACACTTATGACCGTGGCTTTGAATTATTTGAAATTGACTTTATCTGGACCAGTGATAACCATTTAGTTTGTTTACATGATTGGGACAGAACCCCTAAATGGCTGCTTAATTATCACGATGAAAAACCACTTTCATTGGATGAATTCAATCAATTAAAAAACGACGAATTTGATTTAACACCTTGTAATATCGATCGTTTAAACCAATGGCTAAAATCACACCCAAACACCTATATTGTCACAGACATTAAACATGACAATATAAAAGGTTTGACTTTAATCAGTCAGCAAATTGATGACTATAAAAATCGCATCATTCCACAGATATACCAGCCAGAAGAATATCAGCCGAGTCGTGACTTAGGCTATCGCCATAATATCTGGACTTTATATCGGTTCCAAGGCGACCAAGATGCCGTCCTTAAACATGCCGCCGAGATGGACTTATTTGCCATCACCATGCCCAAAACCAGAGCCGAAAAAGGGCTGGCCATTGCCCTAAAACCCTTAAATATACCAACCTATGTCCACACCATTAATAAATTGGATGAGGCTAAAAACTACCAGAATACTTATGGACTAACATCTGTATATACTGACGTATTAACCATTGATTTGAGTGAATAAGTATCAACTGTTTTCTAAGTTAATTACTATTTCAATTTAAGACCTCAATGATTATGACATTTATGAACGACCCTAAAAGCTCAATGGGATTATATTCGTTTAAGCCTTCTACCCCTAAATTACGTTAGAATACCCTTACAGTTAATTGAACGTTATTTAATGAAGCAATTTATTTCAATTTTACTTTGGCTGACCTTATTTCTTTTGCTAATTACCAGTAGTAATTATCTTATTAATGTTAATGCCTATTTGGGTTTATATGATTTAACGGATGTTTTATTCGCGTATATTTGGATTTTGACTTTATCTATAATCATATTGCAATGCCCCGTAAACAGGGGGTTTTTGTGTCGATTGATGAAATTTACATCCTGGTTTATTCTGTTATTAGTTTTCTTTTCTGCTGTATCCGAACTGCTTATTTTTCAGTTTTCTAATGTTGGTTTTGTGGAACAAACTTTTCTGCATTTTGAGTTAGAGTCTTTGCTAGTGGGCATAAAAGTATCGCCACTTAAATATTCCTTGTCCATTCTATTTACATTCACATTTGTTACACTCTGCGTTTACTTAAAACCAGCCTTAAAACTCAATAAAAATACTGTTTTTATTGTATTGTTTATTTTACTCAGCTCTGCACCTTTTATTAATTTTCAAGGCAGCGCTGTTGGTCGTTTTATTAAAGGTTACACCGACTTAAAGTATAGCCAAAAATTAAGCCACAAAACGGCTGAAGAAGTAGAAGGTTTCCAACAATTTGGCCTCTTTCCGGTCTATAACGACAATTCATCAGTTACAGCACATTTCGCAAATAAACCGAAAAATTTAATTATTATTTACCTGGAATCATTTAGTCGCATATTTACTGATAATGACCGCTATCCAAACTTAACCCCAAACATACATCAATTAGTCAATCAATATGGAGAACTGACCAATTATCACTCAACCGCGAAATATACCATACAAGGACTTATTTCGAGCTTATGTGGACTGGTTCCTAATATCAACACCGGTAACAATTTAAGCATTGATCAAATCCCTTACAAAAGACTTCCTTGCTTACCCGATGTGTTAAACAAACTGGATTATCATCAGGAGTTCTTCGGAGGCGCCCGAAAAGCTTTTGCCAACAAAGAGGCATTTTTACTTTCCAAAAACTACAATCGGGTATGGGGATGGCTGGACTACAACAAAACATCTGATTACAAGACCAACGACTGGGGCTTACAAGATTCAGATTTGTTTAATGCTGCTTTAGATAAAATTATTGATTTAGCTAATAGCAACCAACCTTTTAATGTCACGCTACTTACCTTAGCTACGCACCTTAATGGCAATCCAGACCCCATTTGCCCTAAATATGAAAATCCTAATGTAAACAGTCATAAATTTTTAGATGGCATTCATTGCACAGACTATTTATTAGGTCGGTTTATACGCCAACTTGATAATGCCAATATTTTAGACAATACCACTGTATTTATGACTTCAGATCATGGTGTTTTTAAAGTCCCCATTATTAAAAATTTATTTGGAAGTGACATTGATGTTCACCAACTGTTTGGTCTTTTAATTAATGGCACCACATTTGACAAATCCCTGCCCATGGGGCTATATGATATGCCACCTTTGCTTTTGGACTCTCTGGAAATAACATCGAATGTGGGTTTTATTAACGGTATAAAACCCAGTGAAATAGATGCTAATCGATTCATTTTAAGGGAGTCAGAAATGATTGAATCGTTAAAACATAATCCTCATTGTAATCTTAATACTGCAATTTCATTTCCTTTGGATAATTGTGAAGTTGACCAATTAATTCAAAAAACCTGGCAACATGCGGCTTCATTTTCAACAAATGAGCCCTTGGACACAATTACCAAACCCCATATTAAAATTATTGCCAGTCGCAATAGAAATCTATCACGGCTAATTATTAATAACGTCAAACAAATTGATATGTTTTTAAAGGAGGGGCATCCTGTAACTGTCAATGAAAGAAAATATCATGATCATATATTTTTATTGATATATGACTCATCCCATCTCCAAATCATTGAAAGAAGCGCTTATCGATTCGAATCAAAACATGTTGACTATTTCAATGCGGCACTTACTCGTCACAAAAAGAATGATAACGCTGTATTCATTATCTTCACAGAAGGCAGTAAACAAGATAACGAAGCCGATGCCTGGTATAACTTATTTAACCAATTTGGTAGTCAGTATTTCAATTTTCCTGTTAAACCATATGCTGGAATACTCACTTTTAAAAATAACACACCTTCACTTACAGAATGGCCATCAACTGATAATTCTGATATAGATATCACCATAGAAGATATCAATCAGTATAAATAGATAAGTCGTCATCATAATTCTTTATTTAATTGACGCACACCTTCCAGATATGGTCCTGGCTGTCCAAAATGATCATAGACACCCAGTTCTTGAATAAAACCGTATATTTTAACTTCATCCATAATCACATCATTTAATGCTTGTATGCGAATCTTACCTTTTAAATGTTTTTTAAATAATTCCGCTGGCATTAGATGACACTGCCTGCCCGTTTCTGTTTTAAGCTGTACCACCTGTTCATCATTGACGGTGATAACCACTTCACCGGCTTTATGGCCTTGATAACAAAAACTCATGTTTTCATAGGATACCGCCCACATAACCCGATCAGAAATAATCATGGATTGTTCAATAAAACCACCGGCCTTAATATGAACATGGTTGTCGCCATTAATGGCTTGGATACCGACTTGCTCGTTATGCTGCCAACCATGCAAGCCTTGTTCAAAATAGGCATTATAAAAAAGATTATCGGCATAATCGCGATAGGCCCATAAACCGTATCCACTGGATTTTTGTTTTAATAATGGTGCCGCTTTAACCAGAAAATTATTCACTTCATCGGGTTTAATATTGGCATTGTTGGGAAAATAAGGGGTGTTATCGGTAAAGTTAAACTGCTCGATGACATGGTTATTATTTATACCATCTCCGGTGACATAATTTAAAAAATAGTCAAATTTTTCTACCGCTTCATCAGCAGTGAGCAGTTCTCCTTGGTTTTTCGCCCCCCAAAAAGGTGCCCAATAGGTGGCGCGGTGGCTATCCTCCAAGTACAAATCATGACCCACCCATATTAATTTATCATTCACTTTAACCGGATCTTTATCGACCCTAATCTCCAGGGACGTATTCGGAAATACAGTGCGGGTCAGCAGTAAAATATCGTGTAATGCGTGATCTATAAAATCGAGATAAAGCACATAAGATTGTTCATTCTTTTTAGGGATGGCTGTATTGGCAGAAGATATTTCATTTTGACCCAATAACGTTTTGATAGCATGTTGATTCTTATCAGATGAACGCAACCACTCACTGTAGCCCATGGTTTGTGCCAATTGGAGTCTCTCTTGCTGTGATAATTCTGTAAACACAAAATGGGGGCACCAAAAATCCTCCCAGGAAATCATCATGCCGGCTGAATATGACTGATAGCTTGTAACTATGTTTTTTATATTGTTCAGATAGTCCAGCCATTGTTGACGGGTTTTTTCCTCAGTATACATACCTTGGCACAGTTGCAGAATCGAAGCATCCACATCCGGGTTAAAATCATGCGGAAACCCCAGACGCAGCATAAAATGCAAGTCTAAGGCGGTTATTTCTTGCAACATAAAATCTAAGCGTTGGTACATGGCATCAACAGAAGTGGTTTTATCAGCACTGAAATTTTTCTCAAAACCACGCCAGGGAACCGTTAAAACAACTGTATTAAACCCATCATTTTTTATTTGCTGTAATTCTTTAGGCACATCCGGTTTTTCAAAATTCTGCCAGAAAGTCTTTGGCCAGGCTGAGGAAAAATAATGCACTGATTTAACATAAAAATGTTCTGTGGTTTCGGTTATTTGGGTTTCTTTGTCAACACCCTCATCACTTTGGCAACCAGTGAGCATCCACAAAGAGACAAATGTCAACAACATTGTATTTAACGGTATTTTTAAAACCTTCATATCTTCCTTCCCTTAAATTAACGTATAATAAAAACAATGCCCGATATTGTAGGTTATTTAATAAAAGTTTGTAATAACCAACAATATACTTAGAACCATTGAGGCCACAGCAGAGGCTTTATCGTGCTAAAACGACTATATTAGGAATTATTGGCTAAACACTATAGGTTAGTTGATTTAGAATTATTTAAAAAAACTGATTACAGCGCTATAATCACTATTTCTATTAAGAACATTGTTTGATGCAAATATTCAAAATTAATTCTCAGAAAGAATACCGACAATTAATAACTGATTATGCCGAGCAGCTAATTGAACTTAAAAGTACAGAGCAATCATTGGCGAATCAATTGGTAAGTAAAGATGTCATTTATACCGATGGATATAGTTGGCCGGTACAAGGTGATAGCCGTTTTTTAATTGATAAGTTATATCAACACCAAGGGCAAATTAATTGGCGGGAACGATTGGTTTGTGAAAAAACCCAATTTAATAACCGAATTCGAGGCTCAATACATGTTTTTGAAGAATTGTTTAAACCAAAAATCAATGATGCCATTTATCTCACCGAACAGTTAAGCCCTTTATATCAATGGTTAATTAAAAAATACCCGAAAACAGAGGGTAGTGAATTCGTTTCTGCCAGCACCTGGCAAGATAAAATCAAATTCAAAAAAATATTATTTCCAAAAAAACTAAACCACCAGGATTTAACGGCCCTGAGCTATCAACCGAAACAATTCGATTATGTGCTGTCTTTTGATTGCTTTGAACATATTCCCGACTATAAACAGGCTTTTCGTGAAATTTATCGGGTGTTAAAACCACATGGAAAATTACTGTTTTCAGTGCCTTTTGATCCTGCTTCAGACGATACTTTGGTGCGGGCTTCTATCAATAAACAAGGTGAAACCACCTTTCATGTTGAACCTGAATATCACGGTAACCCCATGTCTGAAAAGGGCAGTTTAAGTTATTACACATTTGGTTGGGATTTATTAGACACCCTTGAATCCTTAGGCTTTAACCAAGCCTATGCACTTGTTTATTGGTCCAAAAAATACGCGTATTTTGGCGACCCACAATTATTACTTTGTGCAGAAAAATAAGCCATTACCGATCAAAACTCGGCGGTTTGTATTCATCCACCAAATACAATGGCCGTTGTTTGGTTTCGTTGAACATGCGGCCCAAATATTCGCCGATAACGCCTAAGGCGGTGAGTTGGATACCGCCTAAAAACAGTATCACCACCATTAACGACGGGTAACCGGGAACTTGATTGCCTAAAATCAAAGTTTTAACAATGATAACTAAGCCGTAAATAAAGGCAAAGGTGGCCACGGTCATGCCTATCCAGGTGGCAAAGCGCAGCGGCAAATAACTAAACGACGTGATGCCATCTAAGGCAAAACGCCAAAGTTTATTGTAATTCCATTTGGTTTCCCCGGCGGCGCGTGGTTCGCGTTCAAAGTACAGTTGTTTTTGTTTGTAGCCGACCCAGGCGAATAAACCCTTCATAAAGCGATTGCGTTCACGCAGTTGATTCACCGCACGATAGGCTTTTTTCGACATTAAACGATAATCACCGGTGTCTTTTGGGATCGCTGTGTCGCTCATGGTATTTAATATCCGATAAAACCAATTGGCAGTGGTTTTTTTGGCCCAGGATTCACCCTGGCGTTGTTTACGGGTGGCATAGACCACATCATAGCCCTCATGCCAGGCGGCAATCATGTCCGGAATTAATTCCGGTGGATCTTGTAAATCCACATCAATCACAATCACCGCATCACCATCCGCATGGTCTAAACCGGCGGTGAGTGCTTGTTCTTTGCCAAAATTTCGGCTTAAAGACAAATAACCAAAGCGACCATCAGCTGCTTGCAATTTTTGCATTTGTTGCAGACTGTCATCACTGGAGCCGTCATCCACAAACAGCACCCGCCAATCGATGTCCAGTTGAGTCATCACGCCATTGATGCGTTCTTGAAATACGCTTAATACATCCTGTTCGTTATAAACCGGAACAATGATATCGACAGATGGCATAAAAATCTCAGCGTAAATGGATTATTGTAGTCAAATTATGTCCCAAGGTCATTACCACCGGGCGATTTAATTGATATAAATTTTAATTGTAATTTGGCCCAAACAAAAACCACATAAGCCACCAACACACCAATTCCATTGGCCAGTAAATCAGCCCATTCAAAATAGCGATAATCGGTCAGGCTTTGTAAAACTTCAATGGCCGCGCCCATCAGTAAAAACAAAACCAACACCCGCCAAGGATACATACTGAGATGCAAAAACCAATAAGTCATCCCAAAATAAGCCAATAAGTGGCCAAGTTTATCACCACCCTGAACAATACCCACTGGTGACGATAATGGCAGAAGTGATAACAAGAATACAGTTACAACCATCATCCAACCAATTAATAAGGCCATACGGTTGCTTATAACCATTGTTGAATCCATTGTCGGTATTGAGCTTCACAATGAGACCAGGTCATATTGGCTTGCACCGGTTGTAAATCAGCCGGCTTAAGCAATTTATCTAAAATGGCCCGGGCTTGTTGCTCAGGGTCTTCAGGCGTTGCGGCGAATAAATTCTCAAGCGGATATAAATCAGGATAAACCAGTCGATTAGGCGCCAGAGGCTGACAGCCACAGGCCACGGCTTCCAGCATGGCAATGCCCTGAAAATCATGATCAGCGGTGGATAACACCCCATCAGCCTGTTGTAAAATCTTGATGTATTCTTGGCGTTTGTCCACATAGCCCAATGTTAAACCTTGATCTGCGTGGTCACGTTTGATGGCAGGCATG